>NZ_JBRJHG010000006.1:0-244355 GCF_053628895.1 Marinobacter sp. MBR-105
ACCTTCGATGCCACCGCCGGTGATCTCACCGTGTCTATTGCCACCATCGATAACGGTAACCAGACGATCAATCTGTCGGGTACCACAACGGACGTTGCTCCAAACGAGCAGGTCAGCATCACGATTACGGATTCCTCCGGCAACGTGGTAAATACCACCGCGACGGTAGGAGCAGACGGTTCGTATACACTGAATGGTCTGGATATCAGCAGCTTTGAAAACGGCCAGATTTCTGTCAGCGCCAATGCGATCGATCGCAACGGTCAATCGGTATCGGATTCTGACAGCGATCTGCTGGACAAGAACTTTGCACCCGACGCACAAGCAGATAGCTTCGGTGGTGTAGCCGTTCAAGGACTGTTCGGGGAGTACTATGCGTACGCTCAAGGTAGTGACGGAGGCAACCTCTCCAATGTTGCCCAGGTCAAAGCCTTCATTGCCGCCAATGAGGCCGATGCCACCTTTATCGGTAGAAATATCGACTATGGCTCTGTGAGCGGAGATCTTGGTGGCAACGGTAAAGTTCAGTCGTTCCTCAAAGACGATGCCGGCTCGCTAAGCACAGATCCCGAAAACAGTTCAGATGCCATCGTGAAGCTCACCGGCAATCTGGAACTGCAGGCTGGAACCTACCAGTTCCGAGTTCGTGCAGATGATGGCTATCGAATTGAGGTTAATGGCCAGACGGTTGCCGAGTACAATGGTAATCAGGGCGCGAACACCCGCACGGGCAGCGAGTTCACACTGACGGGAGATGGCCCTCATTCAGTGGAAATCGTTTACTGGGATCAGGGTGGCGCAGCACAGTTGCGTATCGAGCTCCGGGAGCAAGGTGGCGCCTACGAAATATTCGGCTCTCAGCATGCCAGCCATGGTAGCGAGAATCCGGCTTTGGTAGTAAACGAAAACCAGACCCTCGAAATTGATCCAGCCGTCCTGTTGGGCAACGATAGCGACAGCAATGGAGACATCCTGACGATCCAAAGTGTTCAGAGTGCCACCAACGGAACAGTCTCTATTAATGGCGACGGCAACATAGTATTCACCCCGGATGAACACTACTCCGGTAACGCCTCGTTCACTTACACCGCCAGTGATGGCCGTGGCGGCACCGACACCGCAACCGTCACTCTGGATGTAAAGCCTGTAGCGAGCGCACCAACGCTCAGCTTACAGGATGCGGTCAGCGCCCAGGTTGGCGCAACAACAATTTCCACAGGCTCATCAGACACTGTTGTTGACCCCGTTGCTTTCAATTCAGGTGATGGCATTTCAAGGGAAGCTCTGGAGAGCGAATTGAATGTCGCCCAGAACTACCTGAACAACCGGTTTGATCCCTCAGGAACGGGTGTCAATGATTCCGGAACCGTTAACATCCAGGATGGCAAACTGACAGAAGCCACTTACAAGCTTTCAGCCGGCACCGAAATTCGTTGGGACTATACGTTTATCAATGGCGAAGATGATTTCTGGGAAGTATCACGAGGCTTCAATGACATTGTTGCACTAGTGGTGATCTCGCCATCAGGGGCGCGAGAAACCATTCTGGTCGACTCCTCCGAAAACAAATATCCGGACCAGAGTGCAACTGGCATTCAGAGCTTCACGGCAACCGAAAGCGGACATCATCAGTTTCAGTGGATTGTCCTCAATGGTGGCGATAAGAACAAAGATTCGTCTCTGACACTGAGTGCTCCGAGTTTCGCCCTCCCGAATGTAGCCGGCAGTTTTGGTGTACCCGTTGACCTGGCCATCAACGCTGAATTGGCAGACCCGGACGGATCCGAAACCCTGTTGATCACTATTGCGGGTGTTCCGGCTGGAGGTGCGTTGTCTGCGGGCACGCTGAACGCGGATGGATCATGGAGCCTCGTCAGCGGCGACCTGGAAAACCTGCAACTACTGCCTCCGGTTGATTACAACGGTGACGTCCAGCTTACGATTACCGCAACAGCAACAGAATCCGCCAACGATGATTCCGCATCGGTTACGGATACCCTGTCGGTCACCATTACCCAAACAAACAATACCACTTCGGGTACAGAAGGGAATGACACCCTGCAGGGGGCGGCGTCCGACGACCTTATGCGGGGTTACACTGGCAACGATTCGCTATCTGGTGGCGATGGGAACGATTATCTATTTGGCGGCGCCGGCAATGATACCCTGATCGGTGGTACGGGCAGCGATGTACTCACTGGAGGCATGGGTGCCGATGTCTTCCAGTGGGAGCTGGGGGACGCCTCCGATGCTGACCCGACTCAAGACGTCATTACCGATTTCGCACTGGATAATCAGGGATATACAGGAGCTGGAGACGGCGATCAGTTGAATTTTACCGACTTGCTTCATGACGCAGACGCAGCGTCTATCAGCAATTATTTGATGGCCCAGGAAGAGGACGGCGACACGGTCATCTACGTAAATACCGGAGGCACTCTCGATAACAACACAGACAACGCAAACCAATCCATTGTTCTGAGTGGCGTCAGCATGGACGGGCAGTCGTCCGAGCAGTTTATTGATAGCCTGCTGGCAAGCAACCAGATCAAAATCGAGTAAGCGGAAACCACCGCGCCGGTGCCAATGCACCGGCGCGGACTTGTCAGGCCGTTCTACAAAGGATCACCAAGCGATCCTCTGCCCGGAGATCCAGATACTGGCTCCGGGGCAGGTTTAGCTGCAAATGCCGCCCGCGTTCATCCGCTTCGTCCCGAAAAACGCCCAGGGCAATTTCACCGCGCTCCGCCACAATCTTTTCTAACACCTGGAAATCCGCGCTGGCCGGCAACGGGTAGTCGTGGGGGTTCCGGAACTGGATTTCTGCCCCACCCTCCGTGAACAATTCATCCAGCACCACCCGCAGTTCTCGCCGCAGGGCCACCTGAGCCAGTACATGACTGAGGATCATCGGGCTGATCAGCATCTCGCTCTTGTGGCCGTACAACAGATGGCGGTTGTCCGGGTCACTCAGTTCCATAATAATCTGCGGTCGCCTGGGGGCGGCCGACAGAACATCTTCCAACTGGAGATAGCCCACCATGGCACGGGCATCGGCTTCCTCTCCGGAGCCAACTCGATCACTGCTGAGCAACATCACTGTGTCGTATCCAGCTGGATCAAGGCGCCGAAGGTCCTCTTCCACCATGTAGTCAGCTTCCAGCAGGCGACCGTTTACTTTCGACAGGTCAACGCCGTAACGCTGCATTTCCCGATTCCGGTCATCCAACGGAATCGCCGACACCAGATCGAGTTCAAAAACCCGACTGCCATAGCTGGCAAACTCGGCCGCCATGGTCGGCACCCTGCGGTTCCAGCCCAGTACCAGCACCCGGTGGACACCCGGAACCGGCTCTGGCAGGGCCTGATTTTGTCTTCGCTCCAGCTTCGGCAACGTCGCTGCCTTTGGCACGGCCACGGTATGCTGGTAATCCCGGGCCAGAAGCACAACCCGGTCTTCGTTGCGGATGACCGTGCCGGAATCTGCCAACAGATTGACCTGCCAGCCCCCGCTCGGGTTTGGATGCAACAAACCCAGGACAATCGCATTGGGCCGCTGGCTTGCCAGCTCTGCCAAGGTCAGGCCTTCAGCGGTTTCTCCCCCACGCACGAAAATCTCGTTGCCTTCACCAGCGGTCAGCAACTCGTTGTAGACCTCGGAAAGGTTCGGGTGGATGACGTTCTGAACCATCAACCTGCTGATGGTGGCATCACCGGCCACCACTTCCACGGCCCCGGGGTAGGCCCGCTCGATAACGGGCAGTTTACGCATGTCCTGAATTTCAGCCACCACAAAGGGCAGCCGGGCGTTGTAGTGCCTGGCCTGGGCGGCGATGGACAACAGCGCCTTCACGGTTTCAACATCGGAGGTTATCAGCGAGCCGCCCTCGTGCACCTGGCTGGGCACAATCACCGCCGCCGCATCCAGGCAGGCAACCCGATGCAACGCTTCCGGCTGAATGGCAGAGCCGCTCCGCAGAATCACTTCCCGGGCTCGCCGGCCAATACCAGGCTCCCTGATCAGTTCGTGCAAATGCTCGACACTGGCCTCTTCCGCCAAAAGAACCAGCCGCAGTTTCTGGGCGTCATGTTTCTCCAGAAACCGGGCCATACGTCCGGACGAACCAAATAACTCCGCTACCAGCGGCGGCGTCTGGGCGGTCCAGCCCAGCACGACGATATGGTTTTTCAATGTCACCGGAGTAAGGCCACGCTCCAGATCTTCCATCTTGGCAATCAGCCAACGGGTGAGAATGGCCACCAGGGTACCCATGAACACCACGTAGCCCATTATCGTCAGAAGAGTAGAGACAATACGTTGCCAGGTGCCCACATCGTCTCCCAGGTAACCCGGATCGGTCAGGCGCAAAAATGCCCACCAGATGGCATGCCCGGCACTTTCAAACTCGCCGGCCTGGGGCAGCACCACCAGCAGACCACCAATCAGCGATATCAGCGCAATAAAGCCTCCGACCACCAGCAACTGGAAACCAGCCCCCTTGACCAGTTGGCGCTCCACAATGAACTTGATCCGGTCGATAATTCGAAATGGCAGCATTCGGTCCCTTATAGCGTTGTTCATGCGGCAAACGGTTTGCCGGTTTCTGATTCTGTCGCCTAGGATAGTTCAAACAGTCCCGGAAGGTGAGCCCTGACACGATGCGGCCTTCAGGCGTTCTTGTGTTGATCACTGGCGTGTTATGCCAACTGCCTGTTTTTTTTAGGTCTGCCAGTCCATCTCTGACAACTCAGCCAGCGCCGCCTCCAGAGTCGGGTAGAAATAGCTCACGCCGGGCTCCGGTTTTACGCCGGCCCGGGCCAGGGTTCTCAATGGCTGGAACTGCAAGTCAGCAAATACAAGGCGGGTACCGGTTTTCCGGCAACTGGCGATCAGTTTGTTCAGCGCCGCCAGGCCGCCAGCGTCGAGGATGGTCACTCCGTCCATGTACAACACCAGGCCCTTAGCCTGCTGGGACAAGTCTGCCAGCTCGCCGAAGATGCGGTCAGCGGCCGCGAAAAAAAGCGGACCATTGATCTTGAACACCTGCCAACCCTCCGGCACTCCAACCTGCTGCACTCGTTTGTTGCCGGTAATGTCTGTCACCTTGGTCATTTGTGCCATTTCCCGCATGAACAGCACCGCGGCCAGCAACACCCCGGTGGTGATGGCAATCACCATATCCAGGGCCACGGTCAGGCCGAAGCAGGTCAGGAAAACCAGGATGTCGCTGCGGGGCGCGGTTCTCAGCAGGTGCACGGCTTTCGGCGCCTCACTCATGTTCCAGGCCACCATCACCAGCAACGCGGCCATGGCCGGCATGGGCAGATAGGCAAGGATGCCGGCCAGGGAGACCAGCGCCAGCAGCACCACCAGCGCATGAATCATCGCAGCCACCGGCGATTCAGCGCCGGCCCGGTAATTGGCGGCAGACCGGGCAATAGCGGCGGTGGCCGTGATACCACCAAAGAACGGCACCACAATATTGCCAATGCCCTGCCCCATCAGCTCACTGTTGGCACTGTGGCGTTTACCGGTCATGCCATCCAGCACCACCGCACAGAGGAGGGATTCGATGGCCCCCAGCATGGCGATGGCGAAGGCGGCCGGAATCAGCTCCCGGAACAGGTCCCAGGACAGGCCAAGGGATTGTCCATCCGCCCCGGCCTGCTGCCAGGGCCAGGCGAATTCCGGTAAAAACGGAGGTATGCCAGCGCCGGTGCTGCCGTCAGGAAGCAGGTAACTGAAGCGTGAGCCGACGGTCTCAATAGCCGCACCACCGGCATTGAGCCACAACGCCAGCAGACTGCCGACAATCACCGCCGGCAGATGAGGAGGCACCGGGGTTTTCAGCCTTGGCCAGAGCAGCATCACCGCCAGGGTAACCACTGCCACCAGCGTACTCAGCCCATCCAGCGCCGGCAGTTGCTGACCCAGGACCACCAGCTTGTCCCAGTAATGCTCTGGCATAGTGTCTATGGAGAGCCCGAAGAAGTCCTTCACCTGCAAGGTGGCAATCACCACGGCAATACCACCGGTGAAGCCAAGGGTGACGGATTCGGGGATATACTCAATGAAGCGACCCAGACGCATCACCGCCATGATGACCAGCAACACACCGGACATCAGCGTGGCCAGCAGCAAGCCACCCAGGCCATAGCTCTGGGCAATGGGATAGAGAATCACAACAAACGCGGCGGTAGGGCCGGAAATGCTGTAGCGGCTGCCGCCAAACAGGGCAATCAGAAAACCGGCTATGATAGCGGTATACAGGCCATATTGCGGCGCAACCCCGGAGGCAATCGCCAGCGCCATCGCCAGCGGAATGGCAATGATGCCAACCGTGGCGCCAGCCATCAGGTCTTTGAAAAAGCGCCCGCTGTTGTAGGGTTCATCGACGCAGGCCTCGCGAACGGCGTGAGCGGTACGAAGAGAAAAGAGATGGGCGCGATGGGGCATGAACAGACTCTCTCAGGCCAGGCATTTGGTTACATTATATGCTCATCGTCTGTACACTCAATGTTAATATGATTAACATGCCAGTCTGTAACTATCTTCGCTGAACCTGTTGAGAACCAGAAACACCATGGAAAACCGAACTGCCCGGCTGACCCTGTTGATTGACCCTGAAAAGAAGAAAGTTTTCGAGGCCCTTTGCAAACAGGAGGACGTGACTCCCTCCCAGAAGGTGCGTCAGTTCATTCGTGAATATGTGGAAGAGCGGCTCGGGCCAGACTGGCGCGAGAACAGCAGCCAGAAAACCGACTGACTCCGGCAACGTACAATCGGATATGAAAGCTTACGCCACCCGCCTTGTCCTGACGCTTGTAACCGTTGCCGCCTTCACAGGATGCACAGTCATGCGCACAGAGAACCGGCCCGCGCCCGTCAGCCAATACGATGCCGTGATCGTCGACGCCGACACCGGCGATATCCTCACGGTCGCAGAGCTGGCCCGGCAACTGGCAGACACCGATGTGGTGGTGACGGGGGAATACCACGGCCACCATGCCTCGCACCTGTTACAGGCCCGCCTTCAACAGGCGCTGTACCGGCACAACCCCCGGCAGATCCTGTCCATGGAGCAGTTCAACCTGAACCACCAGGACGCCCTGGATGCCTACCTGGCCGGACAAACCGGTGAAACGGAAATGATCGAAGACGCGGACGCCTGGGAGAACTACAAAGCCTCCTACCGGCCCCTGGTGGAATTTGCCCGAGAACACCAGCTGCCGGTTGTCGCGGCTAACGCCCCGGCGGATATCGTGCGCTGTGTCGGCCGTGAGGGGATGGACTATCTTCAACGCCTGCCAGACGCGCAACGCGCCGCCCTGCCCGCACAGGCCTTCCTGGATACCCCGGACTACCGTGACAAATTCGTCGACGCCATTGCCGGCAGCCACGGTGCGGAACAGACAGAACTGACCGGGCGCCTGCTAAATACCTATCAGGCCCAGCTGTTGCGGGACAACACCATGGCCGAGCGGATACTGACTGCACTGAATGAACACCCCGGACATCAGGTTTTGCACACCACCGGCACCTTCCACAGCGAACAGCGGCTCGGTACCGTTGCGGTCCTTGAGCAACGGGCACCAGAGCTGAGCATTGCAGTGCTCTCACCGGTTGAATGGTCGCCCCCGGAACAGGCGATGCCGGTGGCAGCAAACCGTCACAAGGGTGACTACCTTTACTTTATTCTGCCCCTGCCTCCGGAATACCGGGATGCGGAACGCCAGCGCAGCGCCATGCAGAAACGCTTCAGCCGCCATTCAGACACCCGCTGCGAGTGACCAAAGTGGCGCGTAAGGCGCGCCTTCCCAGCAGCCCCGGTTCCCGTTAACCTGCGCAGACATCAGGACGTTTTCCGAACCGCAAGGAGTAAGCCATGAAAGTTGTCTCTGCCCTGATTATCGGCCTGTGCGCCATTGTTGCTGCTTCCCTGTTGAGCCAGGGCTTGATGGGGCTTCGCACGGCCGATCGCTACGTAACGGTCAAGGGCATGGCCGAACGGGAAGTGCAGGCAGACCTGGCGCTCTGGCCCATACGCTTTGTTGCCACCGGTAGCACGCTGGACGAAGCACAGAACAAAGCCCGAAGCAGCCGGGAAGCCATCATGGCGTTCCTGAAACTGCAGGCCATTGACCAGTCAGCGGTTGAGCTCCAACGTCTGGACGTGACCGACACTCGCGCCAATCCATACGCCGGCAATATCAGCGAGCAACAGTACATCATCAATCAGACCCTGATGGTGCGCAGCACCGATATCGATCGCATCCGACAGGCGGCACAGAACGTCAGCGAGCTAGTGGATTCCGGCGTAGTGTTGTCCTCAGACTACGGCCCGAGCGGCCCCACTTACCTGTTCAACGGCCTGAACGATATCAAACCGGCCATGATCGCCGAGGCCACCGCGGCGGCCCGTGAATCCGCCCAACAGTTCGCTCGGGATGCCGAGGCCAAACTTGGCAGCCTGCGCCGGGCCAATCAGGGTGTGTTCCAGATTCTGGCAAGGGATCAGGCACCAGGCGTGTCGGAGCAACAACAGCCTGTGAAAACCGTGCGGGTGGTCTCCACCTTCGATTACTACCTGGAGTAACCGAAAACAGGTGCCTACTGGGTGGCCACCATCTCGTCGGTCACCTGATAGTCGCCGGCCAGCCAGCGCAGGATCTCGTGAGCCGCGGGGTGATCAAACGCGTCGTAGGTGTGAATCAATGCCTGCTTTTTCTCATCGCTGATTCGTGCCAGCCCGGTGTCCTGCAGGGTCAGCAAATCCCTGTGCAACTGCCCCGCAAGCTCCAACCCCAGCACTTCCCGCGCTGCATGCAAAAACGCCTGGCCATACTGGTAGTCCGGCCCCTGGCGGTAGCATTCCGCCAGTGTGATCGCCGGGATCGTGGTCAGCACCGGCTGCAGTGCCGGATTGATGGCGTGGCCGGAAAGGTAGGCGGCATTCCCGGCAGGGCGGCCGGTAAAGCCACGAAGATGCAGATGCCGGGACATGCGATCGCCATCATTCACCGGGTAATTATCCCAGAGCAGTGGCTTGCGCCCCAGCAACTTGCTGACACGTTTGAGATGGCCCGGAGAAACTTCACGGGAACAGACCTCTTCCCCGGTCCAGAAAACTCTCACTTCACGGTCCAGTTCCGCCCCCAGGGTTTCCAGATAGTCCGCCGGCCGCTGCCCGAACACCCGGTCCAGCACCGGGTCATCGGAGTAGTAGGTGGGGCATACGCTAAGTTTGCCGGCACTGGTGTTGGCTTTTACCCAGTCCACGATCCGAGCCTGGGTGCGGGCCAGGTCCGGGGTGTCCGGGTGCATGTCATCAAACAGGATAGCCAGCTCCTGGATACCGAGGCGATCCAGCATTTTCAGTTTCTTCGCCAGGGCCTCCCGGGCCGCCTCATCGAAGTTATTGAAGATTTCGAACGGGCTCAGCCCAATACCAAACCGCACACCTTCACGCCGGCAGAATCTGGCAAAGTCCGCCATTGCCTCAGCCTGCTCCGGAGGGTGCGGCTCCTGCCAGCGACGACGCAGGTAAGGATCGGCCTTGGGGGCATACAGATAGAAGCCGTAACCATGGGCAAGCAGGGTATTGACCAGTTGGCGCCGTTCGGACCAGCTCCACAGGGGGCCGTAAAATCCTTCAATAATTCCCAGTTCCACCGTCATAAACCTGTTGCTCCCTGTCTGCCACCCAAGCGAGTACTATACCGGACCAGCCGCCTTGATGACGGGATCGTCAGATCTCAGCAAGCATACCGTATGATTAGATCCTAGCCGCTACTGTCACAACCTGCCTAGAATAAACGATCCGGTAATATGTTGAGTTTTCAGGAGCACAACTTTCATGCCCAATGGTCAAGACCGACTGCCCGCACTGGACGCGCTTCGAGGCATAGCGGCCCTGGGTGTGGTGCTGTTCCACTACCTCCCCTACTACGACAAACTCTACGGCCACAGTTTCAGCACGCCGGACACCCTCGGTTTCGGGCGCTACGGGGTTCACCTGTTCTTCATCCTCAGCGGCTTTGTCATCTTCATGACCCTGGAGCGCACCCGCAGCGCCAGCTGGTTCGGACTGGCCCGGGCCTTCCGCCTGCTGCCTGCACTCTGGGCCGGCATTATATTGACCTGGATTGCCGTTCAACTGATGGGGCCAGCTGACCGCATGGTGAGCCCGGGCTCGGCGCTACTGAACATCACTCTGCTGCACGAATACCTGGGCCATCCCCATGTCGATGGCGCCTACTGGAGCCTGGTGATTGAAGCCACGTTCTACGTCTGGATTGCCTTGCTGTTCTACGGGCTGGGGAGCTGGCAGCGCATGCGGCCAGTGCTCTGGGCCTGGACTCTGGCCAGCTACGCGGCGGTGATCTGGTGGAAGGCCATTCCCGATGGGCTGGAGTTCCTGATCAAGGACCTGTTGTTTACCCGCTACGCGCCCCTGTTCATCAGCGGCATGCTGATCTACCGCTGGCACCGCCACAATCGTTTGCCGGTCGCGGATCTTGCGCTATTGACACTAACCATCAGCCACTGCCTGCTCGCTTACAAGGCACCGTTCAACCTCTTTGTGCTCGGCTGTTATGGCGTTTTCGGGCTGGCCGTAGCCGGCTACCTCAACGTTCTGGCACGGCCGGGACTGCTCTGGCTGGGCAGCATTTCATACACCCTGTACCTGGTGCACCAGAACATTGGTTATGGCGTGATTGATCTGGCTTACAAATCCGGTCTACCCGGCCAACTTGGTGTGATGATGGCCCTGGCCGTCGCCATTGGTCTGGCGGCAGCCCTGCATTACGGTATCGAAAAACCCGCTCTGCGCTGGTTCCGGCAGTGGCGCAAACGTGCCGCACCAGCCACCGGACTGACGTTGATCAACGCCCCGGTACCGAAAAAAGCGGAAAATCTTGACTAGACTGAACACAACAAAAGACCTGAAACCCATTGCCTGACAAGAGTAAGACGCCATGGAAATCAAAACCTTCGCAGACCTGATTGACTGGACACGCCAGCTCCACGCCCACCTTGCCCGGTGCCTGCACGAATCCGCCCAGAAAAATCAGAACGAACGCGCCAGCGCCTTGCTCGATTACATCAGTTCCCACGAGGCACTGCTGGAAAAGGCTGTTGCCGAGTACGAGAAACAGGCCGATCCGAAAGCCATGACCACCCGCCTGTACGATTATGGCGTGCATAAACCCATCGAGAAGAACCGCACCTGCGATACCCGCCATAACGACCTGGACTTTGACGGTATCGCCCGGGAGATCTTTGATTTCCACGACCAGGTGATGGACCTGTACGACTCCCTGATCGGCAAAGCCGAGATTCCCGAGGCCAAATCCCTGCTGGAGGATCTGAAATCCCTGGAGGAGCACGAGGCCATGCTCCTGGCCAGCCAGATCGGTCGAATGAACGACATCTAACGTTAGACCAATGTCGTAGTCCGGCAATTTTTTGCTGCAGCCCACCCGCCATAGTTGCTAATCTGAACTACAATCTTGAGTTCCGGACCCCACGAGGGGCCGGGCTCTACTACAACAATGACAAGAGGTTAGAAGAGCAATGAAGATCCGTTCTGTTCTTTCCGCGGCTGTGCTGGCTGTGGCAACTACCTTTGCCGCCACCCAGGCGCTTGCCCAAGACAAGTTCACCCTGCGACTGGCAGAAACCTGGGGGCCGAACTTCCCCATTTTTGGTGACACCACCAAACGCTTCGCCGAAACCGTTAACAAGATGTCTGATGGCCGACTGACCGTCCGCATCGACTCAGCCAACAAGCACAAGGCCCCGCTGGGCGTATTCGACATGGTCAAGGCCGGTCAGTACGACATGGGCCACTCCGCCTCCTATTACTGGAAGGGCAAGGTGCCGGAAACCCTGTTCTTCACCAGCATGCCATTTGGCATGAATGCCATGGAACAGTACGCGTGGTTCTACCACGGTGGCGGCATGGAGCTGATGCAGGAAGTGTATGAGCCCCACAACATGCTGTCGTTCCCTGGCGGCAACACCGGCGTACAGATGGGCGGCTGGTTCCGCAAGGAAATCAAGTCCCTGGATGACCTCAAGGGTCTGAAAATGCGTATTCCCGGTTTTGCCGGTGAAGTCTTCGCAGAAGTGGGTGTTAACCCCACCAACATCGCCCCGGGCGAGCTCTACACCGCTCTGGAGCGTAATACGATTGATGCCGTTGAGTGGGTAGGCCCGGCGCTGGATTTGCGTCTTGGTTTCCAGCAGATTGCTGACTACTACTACACCGGCTGGCACGAACCGGCAACCGAGCTGCAGTTCCTGATCAACAAACGCGTTTGGGATCGCCTGCCGGCAGACCTTCAGGAAATCATGCGGGTAGCCATGCGCACCGCTTCCTATGACATGCTGGTTCACTCCCAGCACGCCAACGCCGAAGCCTGGGCAAACATCAAGGAAGAGTATCCGAACGTACAGATCAAGCGTTTCCCGGATGACATTTTCCAGGCCATGTACGAGGCCAACGAGAAGCTGTTGAAAGAAGCCGCGGCAGAAAGTGAGATGGCTGCGAAGATCATTGAATCCCAGCACAATTATCTGGAGCAGAGCCGCGCTTACACCGACATTTCGGAGCGGGCTTACCTCAACACCATGGCCGAAGTCGAGTAAACTATTCGTTTATGACGAATCAGAGCCGGGATCGCTCTTCCAAGTGATCCCGGCTTTTTCATTTCCAACATTCAGAAATTCCGCGATGCGGAGGAAGAAGTTCGATGCGCTGGATTATCCGACTGGACGAGAGCCTGGCCTGGCTCTCCAAACTTTGCGGCTGGATCGCCTGTGTGGCCATGATCCTGATGGCTGCCAACGTCTTCTATGACGTGGTCGCACGTTATGCTTTCAACGATGTATCCATCGCCATGCAGGAAATGGAATGGCACCTTTATTCAGTCGTCTTCCTGCTTGGCATTCCCTATGCCCTGCGCACTGATGGTCATGTACGTGTGGACGTTTTCTATACCAACTGGAGCCAGAAGCGCAAAGCCTGGATTAACCTGATTGGCGCCGTTCTTTTTGTTATTCCGTTCGCCTACCTGATTGCCACCTATGGCTACAGCTACGCCATGGATGCCTACCAGATGGGCGAAGGCAGCGGCGACCCCGGTGGCTTACCGCACCGCTGGGTGATCAAATCCGTGATTCCGGTCAGCGCTTTCTTTATGGGAACGGCCGGTTTGAACATGGTCACCTACGCTATCCGTGTGATGGCCGGTGACAAGCGGTACGAAGGCGAGCACAGCGCAGGAGGTCTGGCATGATCGGTATGATTATGTTCGGCGTGGCGCTGGTCATGCTGATGTTCGGTTTCCCGGTAGCCTTCACCTTCGGCGGCGTCGCACTGTTTTTCGGTATCTACGCCGAAGGCATGGATCTGTTTGCCTTCATGCCCTTCCGGATCATGAGCGTGATGCAGAACACCGTGTTGATGGCAGTGCCTCTGTTCATCTTCATGGGTGTGGTACTGCAGCGCACCAGACTGGCTGAACAGTTGCTGACCTCCATGGGACGGCTGTTTGGCGGGTTGCCCGGCGGCCTTGCCATTTCCACCATTCTGGTCGGTGCTCTGCTGGCTGCCTCCACCGGCGTTGTCGGCGCCAGCGTGGTTGCCATGGGCCTGATTTCGCTTCCGGTCATGCTCGCGCACAAGTACGACAAGCGCCTGGCCACCGGCACCATCTGCGCCTCGGGCACCCTGGGCCAGATTGTGCCGCCGTCGATCATCCTGATCATTCTGGGTGACGTTCTTGGCCTGCCCGTGGGTGATCTGTTCAAGGCCGCGGTCATGCCCGGCGTGGTACTGATTGGCCTGTATATCGTCTACATTCTGATCCTGACCCGCTTCAAACCGGAAACCGCACCGGCCATGCCCGCCCAGGATGAATCGGTCAGTCGGGGCAAGGAAATCCGGGATGCCCTGCTGGCGATTATTCCGCCACTGGCGTTGATCGTTATCGTATTGGGCTCCATCTTCACCGGCATCGCCACTCCCACGGAATCCTCCGCACTGGGCGGCGTTGGCGCCGTGGTTCTGGCCATCATCTACCGCCAGTTCTCGTTCAAGATGGTCTGGGATGCCGCCAAAGATACGGTCAGCGTGACCGCCATGGTGTTCGCTATCCTGATCGGCGCAACCGCCTTCTCCATGGTCTTCAGCTATACCGGTGGCGATTACCTGCTGGAAGAGTGGCTGATGATGCTGCCCGGCGAACAGTGGGGCTTCATTATCCTGGCCATGGTGGTCATTCTGGTGCTGGGTTTCTTCATCGATTTCGTGGAGATTTCCTTCATCATCGTGCCCATCCTGGCACCGGTGGCCGAGGCCATGGGCATCAACATGCTCTGGTTCGCGATCCTGATTGCCATGAACCTGCAAACCAGCTTCCTGACACCACCATTCGGGTTTTCGCTGTTCTACCTCAAGGGGGTGGCGCCACCGGAAGTCCGAACCACGGATATCTACAAGGGCATTATCCCGTTCATTCTGATCCAGATTCTGGTGCTGGCGTTGATCGTCATTTTCCCCGAATGGTTTGGCATGAGCGCCACCTACTGACCCCAGGATAACCCTGCAACTCTGGCGGAGTCGGCCAAAACCGGCTCCGCCCCCTTCCCCGCTCTTCCCTTCGATCTTCAGTCCACCGACCTGACAAAACCTGATCATTTTCTATACTGAGTCAAAAAGCCGCGACTCTCAGTTCAGTTTTCGGGATTGCACGGACCATAACGAATCAGAGGAGAGAGCATTCCATGGCACAGAGTACCGCTCGTAAACCGGAGTTTCCGGACAAGGAAGAACACCGGGCCCACGTCCTCAGCCTGCCCCTGGAGCGCGGTCAATCCGATCGCGAGCCCCACAGTTATGAGCGCTGGCTGATCCATAAACTGATGCGAATGGCGGGCTCTCCTCCCATTCGTTTCCGGCTGTGGAATGGCGATGTCATAGAACCGGAAGCTCAGGAAGCCCGCTTCACCCTGCACCTGACCGACCACAAGGCCCTCTACTCCCTGGTCGCCAACCCCAACCTGGCCTTTGGTGACCTCTATGCCGCCGGGCGACTGGAAATCGACGGCGACCTGCCCGACCTGATGGAGAGCCTGTACCGGGCCGTCCACGCCGCGCGCCAGAAATGGCCACGCTGGCTGGACGCCCTCTGGCGCAATCATAACCCGCGTGCTACCGGCATCTCCGAGGCCAAGGAAAACATCCATCACCACTACGACCTGGGCAACGAGTTTTACCAACTGTGGCTGGATCAGGCCGAAATGCAGTACACCTGCGCCTATTACGAGCAGGCTGACAACACCCTGGAACAGGCGCAACTGGCCAAACTGGAACACGTTTGCCGCAAGCTTCGGCTGAAACCGGGCATGACGGTGGTCGAAGCCGGCTGCGGCTGGGGCGGGCTAGCCCGATACATGGCCCGTAATTACGGGGTAAAGGTGCATTCCTACAATATCTCACGGGAACAGCTGGCCTACGCCCGGGCTGAAGCAGAGCGACAAGGCCTGGACAACCTGGTTACCTATGTCGAAGACGACTACCGCAATATTGAGGGCCAGTATGACGCGTTCGTTTCTATTGGCATGCTCGAACACGTGGGCAAGGACAATTACCCCGCTCTGTCGGAACTGATCAAACGCTCCCTGAAGCCGAATGGTATTGCCTTGCTCCACAGCATCGGCCGCAACCGGCCCATGCTGATGAACGCCTGGATCGAGAAGCGGATTTTCCCCGGCGCCTATCCGCCCAGCATTGGCGAGTTCATGGAAATCTGCGAGCACAGCGATTTCTCGGTACTGGATGTGGAAAACCTGCGGCTGCATTACGCTCAGACCCTGACCCACTGGATGGACAATTTCACCGTCAACCAGGACAAGGTCACGGAGATGTACGACGAACATTTCACCCGGGCCTGGCGACTGTATCTGGCCGGTTCCATCGCTGCGTTCCGGGCCGGTTCTTTGCAGTTGTTCCAGGTGGTGTTCACCCACGGCGACAATAACCAGCTGCCCCAGAGCCGGCAGGAACTCTACACGTTTCCAGCCACGCCAGAGGGGGTCTGATGGAATACTACGACATCATTATCGTGGGGGCCGGCCCTGCCGGCTCAACCCTGGCCCGGGCTCTGGAGGACTCCGGCAAACGGGTACTGATCATCGACAAGCAAGCCTTCCCCCGGGACAAGACCTGCGCCGGCTGGGTTACGCCGGCAGTGATGGCCAGCCTGGACATTGATCCGGGGAAGTATTCCGTCGGCCGGACACTGCAACCCATTCGCCGGTTCCGGATCGGCATGATGGGGCAAAGTGCGGTGGAGAACGACCACGGGGATATTGTCAGCTACGGTATTCGTCGCTGCGAATTCGACGACTACCTGCTGGACCGTGCCGAGTGTGAAAAGCAACTGGCAACGGCGGTAAAGTCCATCAACCGGAACAACGGCAACTGGGTGATCAACGATCAATGGCAGGCGCCGCTGCTGGTGGGTGCCGGGGGTCATTTCTGCCCGGTGGCACGGCTGTTGGGCGACGGCCCGGGCAAGCATGAAACCGTGGTGGCCGCCAAGGAAGTGGAATTCGAGATGACGCCAGAGCAGGCCCGCGCCTGCGAAGCCCGCGGCGACACGCCAGAGCTCTGGTTCTGCCGGGATCTCAAGGGCTACGCCTGGGTTTTCCGGAAAGGCAGCTATCTGAACATCGGCCTGGGCCGTGAGGACAACCACCGGTTATCTGATCATCTGGAAGCTTTTGTCGAGGAAATGAAACAGTCGGGCCGCATTCCTTCAGACCTGCCAGGCCGCTTCAAAGGTCACGCCTATCTGCTGTACGCCCATGCCAACCGACCACTGGTGGATGACGGCGTGTTGCTGATTGGCGATGCGGCCGGCCTGGCCTATACCCAGAGTGGCGAGGGCATTCGGCCCGCCATAGAATCGGCACTGATGGCGGCCAATGTGATCAAGGCCGCCCCGGATTATTCCGCACTGTCGCTGCAAAGCTATGGTGAACGCATTGCCGAACGCTTCGGAACCCGGGCCACCGACCAGCAACCCGGCTTTGAACTGCCTGAATGGCTGAAACAGCCCATCGCAAGCACCCTGATGCGCTCGCACTGGTTTACCCGCAAGGTGGTCACGGAGAAATGGTTCCTGCATCAGGAGGTACCGCCGCTGGAGGTGGCGGTATAAACAAAACCGGGGCTCAACTGAGCCCCGGCAGATAGACGCTGAATCAAAGGCGTTTACATAGAGAACTTGTGCTCAAAGCCGATACCGAAGGTACTGTCGTCTCGAGCGCCCTTGTCGGCCTCAACCGCAGCGTAGTAGCCAAACACTTTGCTGTTCTTGGCAACTTTGTAGTCAGCACCAACTGCCATCAGCGTGAGGTCATCGTCCGAAGTATCCATATCGGTCATGCCATACTGGGCTTTCAGCTTCCAGCGATCCAGTTTCACCGCACCACTTACAATGTAGGTAGTGTCTTCAAAATCTCCGCCGTCTACCGCTGAATCCGAGTTTTCAGACTGCTGGAACAGCGCGCCCACCTCAAAATTGTCGATGCTGAGCATACCGGCAACATGAAGGGCATCAACCAGAGTATCGTTGCCACCGAAATCAGCAAGATCAGTCTTGATTTCAGAGTCGTAGCCGACAGACGCGTAGATCGTACCGTTATCAAATACCGCAGAGGTTGAGAAGCCATCGGCAACACCATCACGGCGATCATTGCCAACAGTACTGCCCTCACCCGGAATCATCGCCAGGTTCAGGGTAATCGCATCGGCCAGCTTCGGTGTGGAGTACTGGATGATGTTGCTAACGCGCTCGGAACCACCGACGATTTCATTGATATCGCCGCGCAGGTCACCGAACTGGTCAATCTTACCTTGGGATTTCTTGAACGGGGAATCAAACTTACCGGCGATCAGGGTGCCAAGATTCGCGTGTTTGAAACCACCGTAGATGTTGCGTTGGGAGAAGGTCTGACCACTGTTGTCACCGTCGTCAACAGCGATCTGGAACTCGGCCTGGTAAATGGCAACAACATTGTCGACATCCAGATCCAGCTCACCCTTCACGCCGACCCGTGAAGAGTTGCTTTCCAGCTCCCACTGATCATCGTTGCCGTTATCCTGATTTTCGTAGGAGACGTTCACTTTACCGTAAACAGTCGGTCCTTTGTCAGCCAGTGCTACAGACGGCGCAACAACCATGGAACCAATAGCCAGGGCCAGCAATTGCTTTTTCATTACGTTCTTCTCCATCAGTGATCATTGTTGATCGGGTGTTGAATTTCGTGAGGACACTATGGCGATGGTTTATGAACGATTTGTTAATGCTATATGTCGTTTTCATGAAGCCTCTGCAGGTACCACGCCTAAATAAACAAAAAAGCCCCGCCATAAAGACGGGGCTTCTTGTTCAGGGAGCTGAATTAATCAGTCAGCTCAAGTTTCACTCGGTAGATCGCCGTAGTGCCGCTAACCTCGTTGCCGGTGATGAGCAACGGCTCGCCGGACGGCGAATCATCACTGGATACCACTGTGATGCTCTCTACACCCAGATCGCCTGCGGTTTCGAGCACTGAAGCCGTGTCAACAGTGGTCCAGTCGTCACGGGTGTTCAGGTAATCCACCTGAACCGGACTGGCCGGGTCCGTTACGTCGTAGACCAGAATACCGCCCATGCGCTCCAGGCCCAGGAAGGCAAAGGTTTTATTGCCGAACGTCGCCACGGTCACGGCTTCAGGTTCCGGACCTTTAGCGTCAGACCGGGAATCAAATGCCATGCCCTCGTCATGGGCGGAGTTGAAGTGTTCTGAGCAGGGAATAGAGCGATCCGTACCCAGACGGCACTCGTCACTGGCAAGGAACTGCTCGATCGCATCACCTGAGTCCCATACCAGCTCACCGTCCTCATTCCAGATCGCCAGAGAACGCGCGCCGTAGGAGTACAGCGTGTCATACATCAGGAGGGTGCCGTCAGGGTCCTCTGCACCCGAAGCGTTGAACATGACGGGATCACCATTTTCCGCAACCCGGTAACCCTGTACCCAACTGATGTTGAGCCTTCCCAGCTGGTCGTCATCACGACAGGCATTGGCTGCCCCGGCTGTGGCACCGCAGTATTCGAAGACCTCAGGATTCAGCAGTGCCCCTTCGGCCAGCGCGGTTAATTGAGGTGGCATGTCGTCACCAACCCGGCGAGCAAAACCATCCGGATGTACCAGGTGTTTAACCCGCAACTCTTCGACAAAGCCCTTGGAACTATCGCCATTCCAGTAGTCAGCGTTATCTTCACCCCAGGCCCTGGCATCCCCCTCATTGGCCGTCACGATATAGGTTGCACCATCTACGTCATAACTGGTGATGGCATCGGGATGATAGATACCCACAACACCCGGCCATGCCTGAATATTGATAACCCCGTCATCGTCCGAGGCATCAATACCCTGCCCCTCAACACCGTAATCCTTGAAGCCCAGAGGCAGAATATCGGTGACCGTTGCCGTATCGATATCGAGCTTCGCCAGGGCGTTGTTCTCCTGTAATGACACCCAGGCGGTGCGGCTGTCGGCACTGACGGTGATGTACTCCGGCTCGAGATCCTGGGCCACGGTGGCCCCCGGGCCATAAATTCGAACACCCGATGCCTTCAGGGCACTTTCCTGGCTGTTGAAGGCCAGAAAATCGGCTGTTCGTACCGTGAGGCTCGCCGGGTTGGAAACATCAACCACACTGATCGAGCCTTCCGGATCGATCTGGTAATCATCGCTCGGCTCGCCTTCGTTTGCCGCCAGGACATATCGCCCATCCGGTGTAAAGGTCACCATATCCGGCTGCGCCCCTACCAGGATACTGTCACGCAGCTGCAGATCCGCAGCCCCAAACACCGCGACATAACCGGCGTCGGTTTTCGGATTTGATTCGACGGCAACCGCAACGAGTCCGTTTGCCACCGCCACACTGTTAACCACTGCGTCAGCGGCGATATCAGCAACCGTCAGAGTGTCGATTTTGGCCGGATTGGCCGGGTCGCTCATATCCAGCACATCCACAGCCCCGGACAAGGCATTTACCACAAACGCCCGGCGACTGGCAGCGTCAAACGCCGTGATTTCCGCAGCAGACTCATCAAATTGCCCGGTGCTGTATCGACCGGCAAATTCGAGTTTCAGGCCAGTGACCTGAGCTTCCGGCGCCGGGTCATCATCGTTGTCAGATGAATTACAGCCAGACACGAGCACAGTGCTTACAGCGAGGGCAAGCAACGACAGTCGAAATGGGTGTGATGTCTTGGGCACAGCGGGCTCCTTTGCTTATTTGATGATTCAAGAGCAAAGAAGGCTAGGCGACAGACGTGACGAACGCGGGAAAGGAGGGTGACAGTACAGTGACGTTTCTGTGACAGCTCCCCGGCCCGGAAACGGGCCAGGGAAATCGAAGCATTAGCCAGAACTTACTGGCCCAGGTAGCTTCGGTACATCCATACCGTTTTTTCCTGCTGAGAGATGTAGTCACTCATCAGTGCCACGGTACCTTCATCTTCTGCTTCACCGGCCAGGTTCAGCAGGCCGCGCTGCTTGGCGATGAGCTTACCGAAACTCTCAACGATGTTACCCACAGCTTCTTTGCCGTCAGATACATCTTTGCGCTCCGGCACTTCAGATTTTTCAATATAGGTGCTGTAGGCGTGAGCCGGACGATGACCCAGGGTGAGTACTCGCTCGGCAATTTCATCAATCTTGAGCAGCAGGTCGTCGTACAGTTCCTCGAACTTCGCGTGTAATTCAAAGAAGTTCTCACCCTTGATGTTCCAGTGATATCCACGCACGTTCATGTAGAAGATCTGGTAATTCGAGAGCAGTTCGTTCAGTGCATCTGCCAGCTTCTGGGTTTTGTCTGTGTCGAGACCTATAAAGTTCTTACCCATGTTGAACCTCCTGATTCGTTTTGGGGTTTTGTCTAACTGTCACTGTAAGACAGCTCAGTGTCAGAACGAAAGTTTGGTTATTCAATACCGCTCATAGCAGAAACTTATACCAACAAGGCAAAACTCATAGCCGAACCCTATCAAGAAAAATGTCACTTTCTATTTGGAAACAATTCTCGTTTGTCCTTAAATAGAGTCATAGGCATTTATCAAGCGGAGCTGATCCCATGAGTACCCTGAAACTGTTTGTTCACAATCACAGCTCGAAGGGCGACCAGTCGTTTCTGAAAACAATCACCTTCGCGATTACCCACTTTACGGTGGCGTTTACGGTTGCCTACCTGCTGACCGGTGACATTCTGATCGGTAGCCTGATCGCGATGGTTGAACCCGCCATTAACACCGTTGCTTACTTCTTCCATGAGAAGATATGGGCACGGCATCAGCGGAATACAACCGCCAATGCCATGAATCTAGGGGAGAACACGCTTTAATGGCTTGCCCTCTGTCAAGGACAGAGGGTAAAGCTACACACCCGGCCCGCAATCCATACAACCCTCCCCGGGCGCGGGGCCGATATGGAGTTTTTTGCTCAGGTCTTTCAACGCGGTTCGCACCCCTTCCTCTATCACTGGATGGTAAAACGGCATCTCCAGCATCTCACTGACGGTCATTCGCTTTTGCACGCACCACGCCAGCAGGTGGGCAATGTGCTCTGCAGCAGGCCCGAACATCTGGGCCCCCATAAACAGGCCGCTGCCGTGCTCGCCGTAGACCCGGAGCAAACCCCGATTCTTGCCAATAACCTTGCTGCGACCCTGATTCTCAAACGACACCTCACCAACCGCAAAACAGCCCTGGCACCGTTCATCTACCTGGTGGATATTCAACCCCACCGAGGCAATCTGGGGCTCGGTAAACACAACCGCCATGGGGGTTTTCCTGAAGCCTGTGCGGACTTCCGACCAGGCCCCGGCATTATCGCCGGCAATCCGGCCTTCGTCTGCCGCTTCGTGCAGCAGGGGGCGGTCATTGTTCACGTCACCGGCAATAAAGATATGGCTGTCGCCGCAGCGCAGGGTGAAAGGGTCAAACACCGGCATACCGCGCTCATCCAGGTCGATGCCGGCATTCTGGATATCCAGATGATCAATGTTTGGTCGCCGTCCGGTGGCTGCCAACAGATAATCAAAGGTTTGCTGATGCTCCTCACCGCCCTCGCTCCAGCTGATGCGAACACCTTCCTCGATGCGTTCAACACGCCGGGTCTCCGCTTTCGGGCTGATGGCAAACTCTTCACGAAAGGTGTCCAGAGCATACGCCCGCACCTTCTCATCCTGTATACCACCGATGCCTCCACTAACCCCAAACAGACGCACCTTCACGCCCAGCCGGCTCAGTGCCTGACCTAATTCAACACCAATCACTCCCGGGCCGAACACCGCCACCGAAGACGGCAGCTCCTGCCAGTCGAACACGTCATCGTTGACCACCAGCCGGTCTTTCGCTTCTTTCAGAATACCGGGAATGTTGGGTCGGGAGCCGGTAGCAATAACGATACGGCCGGCGGTTACTTCGGTATGATCACCGACCACAATGCGGTGGCTGTCAACAAAGCGGGCGTGCCCCATCAACCGATGTTCTTCCGGTAGCGATTCCATGGATCGCACCACCGGTGCCACAAAACGATCCCGTTCTTTACGCACTCGCGCCATCACGGCCCGGCCGTCAATACGCACATCGCCCGGAAGCACACCAAACTGTTCAGCCTGCCTTACCTGATGGGCCCTTTCCGCAGCGGCAATCAGCAGTTTGCTGGGCATGCACCCTACCCGGGCACAGGTGGTGCCGTATTGTTCACCTTCAATCAACACAATCCGGTCTGTGGCCCTGCGGGCGCGCTGATAGGCGACCATACCCGCCGTACCTGCACCGATAACCGCCACATCCACTTCTCGCTTGTTCATCCTGCCTCCTTGAGACTGACTGATATTTCAGGTGTTTCGGGCTGTTAAACTTAAGGAGTCTTTCGGTAAAGTATAGAAAGCTTATTATCCGGTGACAGGGGAATCACAGAAAAAATCCCCGTGCTTACTGGCTGCGGGCGCAATACCCTGATCACAAGTGCAAACAACCCGGAGAATGACTGTGCAGAATTACTGGCTGGAGTTTCTGACCGTTGCCCTGGTGCACCTGTTGGCGGTGGCCAGCCCCGGGCCGGATTTTGCGGTCATGCTGCGCCAGGCACTGACCCAGGCCCGGCGCAATGCTCTGCTGACCGCCATGGGTATTGGCATCGGCATTCTGCTGCATGTGGGCTATTCACTGCTGGGCATCGGGCTGATTATCCAGCAGTCGGTGATGCTGTTTACCGTGCTGAAGGTAATTGGCGCCGTCTATCTGCTGTACATCGCCTGGCACTGCCTGCGGGCCAAACCCGGTGGCATTCATGTGCAGGCCAACGGCGGGCACGCTCAAAGCGGCTGGGCGGCGTTCCGGCTCGGGTTTCTGACCAACGCCCTGAATCCCAAGGCTACCCTGTTCTTCGTGTCCCTGTTCTCGGTCATTATCAATCCCGGCACGCCGGTTCTGCTGCAGGCCGGATACGGCATCTATATGGCCCTGGCCACCGGCCTGTGGTTTGCCATGGTGGCGGTGCTCTTTACCCACCCCCGTGTCCGCCGGGGTTTCAACCGGTTCGGACACTGGCTCGACCGGGCCATGGGGGGCATTCTGGTGCTGCTGGCCGGGCAGCTGCTTTTTTCTACAGTGAGCGGATCAGAGCCTCCGTCTGTTCCCAGCCCAGGCACGGATCGGTAATCGAGCAACCGTAGACCAGCTCTTTGCCATCATCCTGGCGACCGAATTCCAGGAAGCTCTCCAGCATCAGGCCCTTGATGTGCCGATTGCCGTTCCGCTTCTGGGCCATCACTTCCCGGGCGATGTCCACTTGTCGCTCGGCTTGCTTGCAGGCATTGTCGTGGCTGCAGTCCACCATCACGGCCGTTGATACGCCGGATTTTTCCAGTTCTGCCACCGCCTTGGCGATGCTCAGTTCATCGTAGTTGGTCACACCCCGGCCACCGCGCAGAACCAGGTGGGTATCCGGATTGCCGGCGGTGGAGATCATCACCGGTGCGCCGCTGTGGGAAATGCCCATGTGATGATGCGGGTGCGAGGCCGACTTCATGGCATGGCTGGCCACGGTAACGCCGCCATCGGTACCGTTCTTGAAACCGGTGGGCATGGGCAGGCCGCTGACCATTTCCCGGTGAATCTGGGATTCGGTGGTACGGGCGCCAATGGCGGTCCAGCTCACCAGGTCACCCAGGTAATCCATCATGAACGGACTCAGGGCTTCGGTGGCCAGCGGCAAACCAAGCTCGGATAAAGCCAGCAACAACTTGCGGGAACGCTCAAGGCCCTGTTTCAGATCGCCCTGACCGGTGCGCTCGGGATCGTACAGAAGCCCCTTCCAGCCCACCGTGGTGCGGGGCTTTTCCAGGTAGGCGCGCATGACAATCAGGAAACGGTCGCTGACTTCATCGGAAAGGGCTTTCAATCGGGTGGCGTAGTCCAGGGCGGCCTGTTCGTCGTGAATGGAACACGGGCCCATAACGATCAAAGTGCGGTCGTCCTGACCGTGCAGCACGGCGCGGATCTGATCACGGTAACCGGCAATGGCCCGCACCCGTTGCTCATCGGCCGGAAACTGCTGGCGCAACTCGGCGGCGGTGGGCAGTCTGGCTTCCTGGCGGTGCTGGCAGGCGCTTGAGGTTTGCGCATCCAGTGTTTCAGATTTCAGCGGCATGTTCATGTCTGTGTTCCCGTTTCCCTGTATCAGAATCAAAAAAGCCCCGGCTGGGCTACCAGTCGGGGCTTTTCGGAGTCCGGTGGCAGCCTGGGTTGCTTGCCGGGCTGCCTTCCTCGTTGTATTCGGTCGATGAAGATCTTATGGGCGGCCCGGGCTCTGGCTAAAATAAAAGCCATAACCAAACCACCAAAAATACACAGCAGAGCCTGCGGCGTTCAGTTTTTCACCGAAAGCTTTCAGAACATTCAATTGACAGGCTGCGTGTAAGGTCTTCATGCTTTTCACTATATACCCACGGTTTTAACGATGGCAACCCGCAAAACGGATTATTTAATGCGGGCGTGGCCGTCATGGCTCTGGAGGCCTGCATGCGAAACACCGAGCACCGCTCTGTTCTCTCGCTGATGACTGTTCTGTTTCTTGCTCTGTTAACGGTTTCCACCGCCGCCTGGGCACAATCAGAAGCCAGGGTCTATGAGCTGAACAACCGAACGGCCGACGATATTGCGATACAGATTCGCGAACTCTACCAACAGGCGCCGGTTACAGTGACGGCACGCGGACAGCAATTGGTAGTCCGTGGTGAACCAACACTGCTGGACGAAATCGGAACGCTGGTGCAATCGATGGATGTACCGCCGGTACAGATGAGGATCAGCGTTCGCTATCGTCAGGACATCGGCGGCAAACAATCCGGAGGCAGCGTCACCCTTTCGAACGGTTCGGCCGGCGCCAGCGTCGAGCGCCGTACCATCAGCACCAATTCCACCCGGGAGCGTCAGCTTATTGTGCAGGATGGCCAGTCGGCCCACATTACCTCCGGCAATGTGCGCACCCTGCCATTTGCCGTTCAGGGCGGGCGTAATCCCGCCGCCATCCTGCAGCAGGTGGAAACCCGAAGCGGCTTTGTGGTGAGCCCCCAGGCCATCTCGAACCAGGCGGTAGAGCTGAGTATCGTGTCCTTTGAGGAAGACCCGGCCGCACTGCCCGGCTATGAAACCGAAGCCCTGATGACCATCCGGCGGGTGGAGCCGGGGCAATGGGTCAGCCTCGGAGGAACTCGCACCTCCATGAATCAGGAGCAGCAAGGCATCACCTACCGGGTGAACGGCAAGCGCTCTGAAAACCAGTCTATCGACGTGAAAGTGGAAATTCTGCCCTGATCAGGCCTGATTACGCCTGCCCAGCAAGACGTCACGGGCCTCATTGAGCTTGGCGGCCAGGTAATCGTTGCCGCCGCGGTCCGGGTGCACCTTCAACATCAGTTTGCGGTGGGCAGCCGTTACCTCCTCACGGGAACAACCAGGTTTTACTCCCAGAATATCGCAGGCTTCCTGCGTGCTCATTGGCCCCCGGGTGGCAGCCCGATCGCCCCCGGCATTTGCATGGCGCGTCGAGTCATTACCGGATGAATCGCCCATGGCCTTGCGAAACATCGGCGCATAACGCAGTAGTGCCGGCACCTTTCTCAACAGGGGAATAAGAGCGGCAATACCGGCCGTGATCACATGCACCCGGCCCGTCAGCACCATGAACAGCAACAGCGCACCGCCAGCCACCAGAATGATTTTCCAGATTGCCGCCTTCTGCCCTTCCGGCGACAGCGCGCCCCATTTTTTCAGGATCACAAATACAGCGGCAGCCAGGGCCAGGCCGAGAATCAGTTGCATTGCATGTATCTCTGTCAGGTTTTAGTCCACCAGTTGGACACTCAACTTGGTGCTGTTACTCTAATCCGGCATCCAAACACCAGCGTAATCATTCTGCAGTATTTATACTGCTTCATGAATGCAAACGGGTGACAAATAGCAATAGCTTTTGTAGCATCCTATTCGTTAAATTGAACTGACGTTCTATAACTTTGTCCCCGAGCCCTGATTTGCAAGGATAGCTGTCAGCCTTCCCTTCCGGGCGACTTTATCAGATTCAGGAAATTCACTCCCAGGAACAGACTTATGCGCACTGCTTCCCGTTTCGTCATCGTTCTCCTTTTTCTCGGCGTCGTGCTGGGTGGAATCTTTGGTTACAAGTTCTACCAGTTCGGCCAGATGAAAGAAATGATGTCCCAGCCACAGCCGCCGGCCATCATTTCTGTGACCAAAGCAACTACCGAAAACTGGCAGCCGGCGATCAAGGCTGTCGGCAGCATCACTGCTATCAACGGCATCGAAGTGGCCAACGAAGTGCCCGGTGTGATTGAGAGCATTGGCTTTGAGTCCGGCGATACCGTCAACAAGGGCGATGTTCTGGTGCGCCTGGATGCCGCCATCGACGAAGCAGCGCTGCGCACACGGCGGGCAGAAGCCCAACTGGCAGAACAGGAATTCAAGCGGGTTTCGGATCTGCTGCCGAAGCGGGCCGTGTCCCAGTCCCAGTATGATGAAGCCAAGGCCAATTTCGATGCTGCCCGCGCCCGGGTGAACGAGGCCGAAGCTCAGCTCAACAAGAAGGTGATCCGCGCGCCCTTTGACGGCAAGCTGGGTATCCGCATGGTGGATCAGGGCCAGTACATTGCCACCGGCACACCGATTGTCGAGATCAACATGCTGAATCCTATCTATGTCGATTACACCCTGTCCGAGAAATTCCTGCCGGATGTGGATCAGGGGTATCCGGTATCAGTGACTGTTGCCGCCGTGCCGAATCAGACCTTCGAGGGTGAAGTGAGCGCCATCAATACCTCGGTAAACCCGGAAACCCGTACCGTGCGTATACGCGCCACCCTGGATAATGAAGAAAACCTGCTGCGCCCCGGCATGTTTGCCACCATTCAGACCGGTCAGCCCCGGGACAATGAAGTGGTTACCCTGCCGCGCACCGCCATTTCCTACAACACCTACGGCAATTTCGTGTATGTGGTTGAAGAAAACGACAACGGTGAACTGATTGTCAACCGCCGCACCGTCACCACGGGCGAAGTCCGTGATGGCCGCTCAGCCGTGCTTTCCGGTCTGGAAGAAGGCGAAACGGTCGTCGCCAAGGGCCTGCTGAGGCTGCGCGCGGGCCAGCGTGTTGAAATCCAGGACGAGTCCGGCCAGGAGGCGTCTGAGTAATGAAATTCACCGACATTTTTGTCCACCGGCCGGTTCTCGCCACGGTGGTCAGCCTGCTGATCCTGTTGATCGGCGCGCGGGCCGCCATGGAGATGGAAATCCGGCAGTATCCGGAGCTGGAAAGCACCACGGTGACCGTCTCCACGGCTTACCCCGGCGCCAGTTCGGACCTGATCAAGGGCTTTATCACGACCCCGCTACAGCAGGCCATTGCGGAAGCCAGCGGCATTGATTACCTGACGTCCACCAGTTCCCAGAGCGTATCGACCATTCAGGCCAAGATGATCCTGAACTACGACGCCAACGATGCCCTGGCAGAGATCCAGGCCAAGGTGGCCAGTCAGCGCAACGTGTTACCGGCGGAAGCCGAGGACCCGGTGATTACCTCTACAACCGGCGACAGCACGGCACTGATGTACATTGCCTTCTACAGCACCGAGCTGGATGTCCCCCAGATTACCGATTATCTGACCCGGGTGGTGCAGCCCAAGCTGCAGGCGCTGGCCGGCGTGGGCAAGGCTGAACTGCTGGGCCGTACGTTTGCCCTGCGTATCTGGCTGGACCCGGAGCGTCTCGCCGCCGTGGATATGACCCCGGTCGAGGTGGCTGCCAAATTGCGGGCCAACAACTATCAGGCCGCGGTGGGTAAGACCCGCGGCAAGTACACCGAGGTCAGCCTGACCAGCGACACCGACATCGCCGACCCGGACGCCTTCCGGAACCTGGTGGTTAAACAGTCAAACGGCACTCTGATCCGCCTGCAGGACATTGCCCGGGTGGAGCTGGGCTCCCAGACCTACGACAGCCTGGCGCTGTACAAAGGCCAACCAGCCACCTATGTGGCCATTGAGCTGGCACCAGGAGCCAACCCGCTGACGGTGGCTGAACTGGTCAAGGCAGAACTGCCGGATATCGAGAGTCAGTTGCCCAGCGGCCTGAATGTACGCCTGGCCTACGACGCGTCCGACTTTATCGACGATTCCATCAACGAGGTTATCCAGACCTTGCTGGAAGCCATGATCATCGTACTGGTGGTGGTTTTCCTGTGCCTGGGTTCGGTTCGAGCCTCAGTGGTGCCATCTGTAGCGGTTCCGCTGTCCCTGATCGGTGGCGCCTTTGTCATGCTGATGTTCGGCTTCTCCCTGAACCTGCTGACGCTCCTGTCTATGGTGCTGGCCATCGGCCTGGTGGTGGATGACGCCATCATCATGGTGGAAAACGTGCATCGGCATATTGAACAGGGCGAATCCCGGTTCGATGCTGCCATCAACGGTGCCCGGGAAATGGCGACCCCAATCATCGCCATGACCACCACCCTGGTTGCGGTTTATGCGCCCATCGGCTTTATGGGAGGTCTCGTAGGCTCACTGTTTACCGAGTTTGCCTTCACCCTGGCCGGCACCGTGGTCATTTCCGGTATTGTTGCACTGACCCTGTCACCCATGCTGTCTGCCAAGGTACTCAAACCCCACGGCGACCCGGGCCGCTTTGAAAAGGTTGTCGAAAAGAGCTTCAACGGTCTGGCAAACGGTTACAAGGCAGCGCTGGCGTCATTGATGCAAACCAAGTCCGTCGTGGTGTTCTTCGCCTTTGTGGTGCTTGGATCCATCTACTTCATGTTGATGATGAGTCAGAACGAACTGGCCCCCACCGAAGACCAGGGCATCCTGTTCTATCAAGGCCTGGGGCCCGAGACCTCCACCCTGGACTACCTGTACGACCACGGTCAGGAAGTGCAGAACCGGATGTCTGAGGTGCCGGGTTACAGCGAAGACTTCATGATTCTGGGCATCACCAGCCCCAACGCCGTCTTCGGTGGCTTCAAGCTGGCGCCCTGGAGCGAGCGGGAGATTACCCAGTTCGAGGTTCAGCCCAAGCTGGATGCCGAACTGAAAAAGGTCACCGGGCTGCAGACCGCGGTATTCCCCCGGCCGTCCCTGCCCGGCTCCGGCGGCGGCCTGCCGTTCCAGTTTGTCATCACCACCGGCGGCAGCTATGAACAGCTGGACCAGGTGGCGGATGAAATGCTGGGCAAGGCCATGCAGAGCGGTAACTTCATGTTCCTGAAGAAGTCCATCAACTTCGACAAGCCGGTTACCCGCATTAATGTTGATCGTGATCGCGTGGCCGATCTGGGCCTGTCAATGCAGGATGTTGGGCAGTCCCTGGCCAGCATGCTCAGTGGCGGCTACATCAACCGCTTCAACATGGAAGGCCGTTCGTACCAGGTGATTCCGCAGGTGGATGATCAGTTCCGCCCGAGCAAGGAAGCCCTGCAGGACTACTACATCCGTGCCGGCAATGGCGACCTGGTGCCGCTGTCCAGCGTCGTCAGCTTTACCGAGGAAGTAGAGCCGTCGAACCGCACCCAGTTCAACCAGCAAAACTCGCTGACCCTGGAGGGCGTGGTGATGCCGGGCGTGGCGGCAGGCACCGCCATGGAGTTTATGGAACAAACCGCCAGCGACGTCTTCCCTCAGGGTTTCAGCTACGACTACACCGGGGAAACCCGCCAGTTGGCCACCCAGGGCAGCGCTCTGATGGTGACCTTCTTCCTGTCATTGCTGGTGATCTATCTGGTCCTGGCCGCGCAGTTTGAAAGCTGGCGCGACCCGATCATCATTCTGGTATCGGTTCCCATGTCGGTAGCCGGGGCCATGGCGTTCATCGTACTGGGCTTTGCCACCATGAACATCTACACACAGGTGGGGCTGATTACGCTGATCGGGGTGGTCTCCAAGAACGGCATCCTGATTGTGGAATTCGCCAATCAGTTGCAGAAAGAGCGGGGCTTGAACAAGGTCGATGCGGTCATCGAGGCGGCGGCTATCCGCTTGCGCCCGATTATCATGACCTCTCTGGCATTGATCTTCGCCATGGTGCCTCTGCTGATTGCCATCGGCCCGGGTGCGGAAAGCCGGTTTGCTATCGGCCTGACCATCAGTGCTGGTCTGGGCATTGGTACCCTGTTCACGGTGTTTGTGCTGCCGGCGTTCTACATTCTGCTGGCCCGTGACCACCATGGCTCGGCAGCCGATGAATACGGCAACGACGAAGAGTCATCACAGGTGCCGGCGGGCAACCACTAACCCCGCACAGCAACACAAAAAAGCCCGGCATGGCGTCATGTCGGGCTTTTTTTGTCAGGAAGCAACGATCCTGTCCGGCGCTTCCAACGCTGCCTCTCCCGTCTGCAGACGGCGGCGCCACTGGACGGTCTCGCTGGGCAACTCACCGAAATGTTCCCGGTACAGCGCAGCAAACCGCCCCAGATGTGAAAATCCCTCATCGGCGGCGTACCAGGAAATATGGGGCACATCACACTGGCAATCCACCAGCCTGCGCCGTACCCGGATCAACCGACAGCGCTGGTAGAAACGGTAGGGGGTCATTCCGGTTTCCCGCTTCATCAAATAATACAGATTGCGCTCGCTGACCCCGGAATGGTTTGCCAGCTCCTGCAAATCAAACTCCCAGGCGGGCTCCATGCGGATTTTGTCGATAACCCGGAGAAGCCGGCGATCGAGCTCCGGGGGCGTTTCGTTAGGTTCACAACCACCCTCTCGGGCGATGCTGTCCAGTTCGTCAAACAGGCTATCGGCCGCAGCGCAGGCATCGTTGTGATCCTGGAAGAAGTTGGAGCGCAACAGAAAGTGATTCACCCGTTCCGCCATCCAGGCTAACACCCCCTGCCCTGGCCTGGCGCTGCCGCACCATTGTTCCGGGTTTAACAGAATCAGCCGGGACTGCCTGCAGGCGCGCACGGAAATTGCCTGGCTGGAGGTGATGGCGGCCATCGGGAAAGCCGGCTGTCTGCAATCGCCATTCATCAATACATCGCACTGCCCCGATACCGGCACCACCAGCAATGTCCCAGGCAGTCCGCAAAGATGCACCTCGGCATCCTGGGCCAGATCCAGGGCACACACGACCCCACGGTCAACACTCAGGGAAGACAGCGAGCCAGCAACAGTTTGCGGCCGCTCAAGAGTGAGACCAACGTCATCACAGGCCAGCAACTCACGGATAGCCGCCTGCCATTCGCCGGCTGCAGCGCGATTGAGTCGAAGGTAGGCATCCAGATCCGGTTTGGCAGTGAGATTGCGCATACAGCGTGAACAGGCAGTGAGTGAGCTTGCTGTTTTAAGCCAGCGTGCCGCAAACCCCTAGCCAAATCTTGCAAAACGGCAAGAAACGGGACGGAGTTTGCCTGTTAATTGATTCTTATCAATCCAGTGGCAGCTCACTCAGGGGGGACGGCCGGGCCATCAGGTAGCCCTGGCCACGGTGACAGTTCAATTCCTGGAGCTTGCGTTTCTGAATCTCCGTCTCGATGCCCTCCGCTACCACCTCCAGACTCAGCGCCTCGGCGATGGCCAGAATGGCGGAGACAATCCGCGAATCCCTGCCATCCTGCCCCAGCCGCTGAACAAACTGCTGATCGATCTTGAGCACATTCACAGGTAGCGCATGCAGATACGCCAGCGAGGAATACCCGGTACCGAAGTCGTCAATGGCAACCACCACGCCCTTGTCACCGAATTCCCGGAGTTTGTCCAGGCAACGGCGTGACAGGTTCATCAGGTGGGTTTCAGTAATCTCGATTTCCGGCTGCCAGCCAACCTGTCGAACCCGTTCGAAGAAAGGCTCCAACAATCCATCCAGCCGGCCATCAGCGATCTGGCGGGCGGAAATGTTAATGGCCAGGCGTCGGCCTCGGCCATGATCGACAGCGCAGGCCTCCAAATCCCGACGGATGCACCGGATCAGTTGCTCGGTCAGTTCGTGGATGTGCCCGCGCTGCTCGGCCACCGGGACAAAGTCCCCCGGAGACACCGCCCCCAGCTCAGGATGTTGCCAGCGCAAAAGAGCCTCCATGCCGGCCATGGCGCCGGTGGCAAGATCGTACTGGGGCTGGTACACCACCGAGAATTCCTCCGGCGCCACTTTCAGGGAAGCCACGAGGGCTTCGGACAGCCGTTGTTGCTGCTGGCCATGCTGGATTTCGCTCGCACTGTAGATCCGATAGCAGGCCCGCCCGGCCAGTTTGGCGGTATACATGGCCCGGTCGGCATTCTGCAGCAATTCACCCGCGGTCTCGCCGTGATTCGGATAGATAGCGGCGCCCACCGAGGCGGAGAGAAAATATTCCCGGTGCTCCACCATCACGGGTGCCCGGAACACATTGGTCATGCGCTCACACACCGCATTCAGTTGATCTTCGGTATCCAGTTCGATGATGGCGGCAAACTCATCCCCCGATAGCCGCGCAATCACGTCGCCCTTACGAACCACGGCCTGGATACAGGCCGCAGCCTGTTGCAGTACCCGGTCGCCACAATCGTGGCCATGCAAGTCGTTCACAGACTTGAAAAAGTCCAGGTCGATATAAAGCACCGCAAACAGGTCGGCGGTATCTTTACGCTGGTTCACCCGGGCCTTCAGGAATTCCTGAAACAGCGAGCGGTTGGGCAGTTCGGTGAGGGGGTCGTAGTAGGCCAGAGTTGCCAGCCGTTCATCGCTGGCAGCCAGCTCACCCACATCCATGAACACCCCGGCATAAAGGCGCTTGCCCTGATAGTCCACCGGGTAGATGGTCAGCCACTGGGGATAGTTCTCGCCGCTCTTGCGCCGGTTCCAGATCAGGCCTTCCCATCGACCGCTCTCATTCAGGCTTTCCCACATGGCCTGATAGAACTCAGGCGAGTGCAGCCCGGAACTGAGCACCGACGGTGCCCGACCCAGGACTTCTTCTGGGCGGTATCCGGTCACGGCCTGGAACATCCGGTTCACATAGGTAATCACGGCGTCCGGAGTTGAAAGCATGATGGCTCGCGGATGATTATCCACCAGGGCTTTGAAGTCCTGTTCTGTCAACGCCTGCATACGCCAAGTACCTTCCGTGTCCGGCCTGCTACAGGCAGGCTCTTTTGTCCCAGCATAAGCAGAAAATGTCGTAAACCTATCCATATTTTGCAAAAACCTCTCGCCTATGACCAAAGGCGGAGAAAAATGTGAACACAATTTCAACATTTGCAATATTCGGATACCCCGCCAACGAATACAGGTCGATAGTAGGTGCAAAACGAAACAAACGCCCCGCAGGAGCGCCCCATGCGCAGGAACGAACCGGTTACCGGTCACGAGCGCGAATACCCCGCGCACTATCACCTGATTACCACCACAGATCTGAAGGGAAAGATTACCGCTGCCAATGAAGAATTCGCAGAAGTCGCCGGCTACAGTATTGATGAACTGGTGGGACAGCCCCACAACCTGATCCGGCACCCGGATATGCCCCCCCAAGCCTTTGCCAATCTCTGGGAGACTATCCGCAAGGGCGACTCCTGGCGAGGTATGGTGAAGAACCGCTGCAAGAACGGCGACCATTACTGGGTGGACGCCTATGTCACGCCAATCATGAAAAACGGCGAACTGGTGGAGTTCCAGTCGGTACGCTGCCAGCCCCGCCGCAGCCAGGTCCGGCGTGCGGAAAAGGCCTACGCCGCATGGAACCGTGGCTCCCTGCCCCGGCGTTTCCTGGCGGTGTCACCCCCACTGATTTCCAAACTCGCCTGCCTGTACGGGCTACTCGCAGGCAGTCTTCTGGTGTTTGGCCTGACCTCCCTGTCGATACCGGAAATGGCCGTGCTGCAAGCCCTGGTCCTGTCTGTTTTCGGTGTTCTGTTCTGGCTTACCCTACCCATGATGCGAACCGCACGGGAAGCCTGTTGTGACGCCCACCCCGTGATGCCCTGGATCTATACCGGACGGCGCGACGAGGGCGGCTGGATCGAATACGATCGGCAAAAGCGCGATGCCACCTTGCGCGCGGTCTCGGCACGCATGCACGCCAACATCGGCAAACTGCATGGCCGCAAGCAGCGCACCATGGAGTGGGTTTCCAGTTCGGTGGCGAGTATCCGCAGCCAGCAAGGCGATATTGAGCAAATCACCCGGGCCTTCGAAGAACTGGCTCAGAGCGTCCGTCGTGTCAACGAGATGACCGTTCGAACCCAGCAGGCCAGTGCCGACGCCCGCCAATCTGCCAGTCAGTGCCAGCACCAGATGGATAGCGTCAATCATTCACTATCACGGTTACGGCAGCAGCTAACCAGCGCTAACGACGAGATGGATCGACTGACCGAACGCAGCAATGCCATCAGCATGGTGCTGGAGGTGATCAGCGACATTGCCGAGCAGACCAACCTTCTGGCCCTGAATGCTGCGATTGAAGCCGCACGCGCCGGCGAGTCGGGCCGTGGCTTTGCGGTAGTGGCGGACGAGATTCGGGGCCTGGCCCAGCGCACTCACGATTCCACACGCCGTATCGACACTATGATTGAGGAATTGCAATCGGAAACCCGGATGGTGGTCGACGTCATCGGCCAGGGCAGCGCTGCCTGTGAGCAGACTGCCACCATGGCCGACGAAGCCCGTCAGGCCCTCACCACGACCCTGAAAGACATGAACATTATTGATGACTGCGCCCGTGAAGTGGCTGGGGCAACCGAACAGCAATCCGCACTGGCAGCTCAGGTGGAACGTCAGGCCGAACATCTGCTGCACCTGGGCAATCAATCGGTTCAGAGTAGCGAAAGCGCCCGCCAGGAGTCCGAGCAACTGGGATCCAATGTTGACCAGGCGCAGTTGCTGACCAGTCATTTCCTACAAATGCTGTGCGATAAACTGCTGAACAAGGGCGCTCAGGCATCGACCCGGCAATTTCCTGAACCGGCACAATAGGGTAGTCTGGCGATTCGTGGGGGGGTGGAGGCTTCGCCCCCTTTGCAATCACCCACAGGATTCCCCGTGCCTTGACCCTAGCAACCCTCTTCTGGCTGTTTGTCGCCGGTTTCGCCATCTGGTACTGGTGGCGGGCCAAAGCCATCAAAGACTTTGTCTTGCAGGCTGCTCACCGGTACTGCAAATCCATGGACGTAATGCTGCTGGACGACGCCGTTTATCTGCGCGGACTCTGGTTCAAGCGCGATCAGAACGGAAAACTGCGAGTGTGGCGGCGTTTCCTGTTCGACTTCACCACCACCGGCGAAGAGCGTTACACCGGCCGTATCATCATGCTTGGCCAGAGCATCATTCACACCGAACTTGAACCGCACCGATTCTGACCGACTGTCACCGGAGCCGCCTCACCCAAATGGGCGATTACCGGCACCTGTGTTCGTCCGTGATACTCCCTGTTGCATGTCGACAACCAACAAAAACAACAGGAGTCATCTATGCGTTTTGCCATGCCCATCCGGCTTGTGGCCGGAATTCTCATGCTGGTGTTCTCGGTACTGAGCCACGCCAGCTACACCCAGACCCGTCATCCGATTGTGCTGGTACACGGTGTAACCGGCTTCAACACTCTTGGCGGTCTGATCAACTACTTCCACACCATTCCCTGGAACCTTGAACGCAGTGGCGCAAAGGTCTATACCGCCAGCGTGTCCTTCGTGAACAGCAGCGAACAGCGTGGCCAGCAACTGGCCAATTACGTCAACAGCCTGGGCCACAGCAAGGTCAATCTGATGGCGCACAGTCAGGGTGCCCCCACCTCCCGGGTGGCAGCGGCTCTGATTCCCCACAAGATTGCCTCGGTCACGTCGATTGACGGCGTAAACAAGGGCTCCAAAGTTGCTGACGTTATCCGGGGCATCATCCCTCCCGGTAGCTATGTTGAAGGGGGCGCCGACGCCATTGCCAACGCCCTGGGCGGACTGATCAATGCCCTGTCCGGAGCCAGCAACCCCCAGGATGGTATTGCCGCCCTGGAAACCCTGACCACTCCGGGCACCACCAGCCTGAACGACGCCCTGGGTTGGAAAGGGGTTAATCGTAATGCCTGCGCGGGTACCAGCGAAGATGTCTGGATCAGTGGCCAGAAGATCAAGTTTTTCTCCTGGACCGGACGCGCCGTATGGACCAACGTGTTCGACATTACCGATCCGTTCCTGGGCGTGACCTCCCTGGCCTTTGGCAGCGAGCCCAATGATGGTCTGGTCGGCGTCTGCGCCACCATGATGGGCAATGTCATCGGCACCCACTACGACATGAACCACGTTGATGCCATCAACCATCTGCTGGGCGCCCGTTCTCTCTGGACCAACCCGGTCTCACTCTACCGCAGCCAGGCCAACCGTCTGAAAAACCGCGGTCTGTGAGGTCGTTATGAAGCACCAGTCCACCCGGAAACTGCGGTGGCCGCTTCCCGTTGCCCTGCTGGCCATTATGGCCAGCAGCGGCCTCTGGTACTGGCAGGCACCGGTTTCAGAACCCAGGCCAGACCCGGCAAAAACCTTTGCCAGTGCGCCTGCTGTCACGCCACCGGCGGTCACCCAGGCATCGGCCCCGGTTCCTTCCAATAAGGAACCGCCACACCAGACACCCGCCAGCCTTCCCGACCAGAACTTTGCCCGCTCCCTGGCCGGCACGGATATCGACGGCGCCCTCAAGGCAGACGGCAACGGCGAGTTGATTCTGGACCTTGGCGTTCGCGACTTCTTCGATTACTTCCTGAGCGCCGTGGGTGAAGTCTCACCGGAGGCCGCCATCGGACAGATTCAGTCCCTGGCCCGCAACTATCTGCCGGAACCGGCCGCCAGCGATGCCATGGTACTGCTCGACCAATACCTGGCTTACAAGCAGGCTGCGTTACAGCTGATGCAGACGGAACTGGATCCGAGCCGACAACACGACCCTGGCTACCAGCTAACCGCCCTCGGCGATGCCCTGAGCAGCCTGAAACAACTGCGCCGTTCGACCTTCAGCCCGGACGCACATCAGGCGTTTTTCGGCGAGGAAGAGGCCTACAGCGAGTACACCCTGGCGGCCATGAGTATCCAGCAGCGGGAAGATCTTTCCGATCAAGGCAAACAGGCGCTGATTGAATGGCACCGCAAACAGCTGCCGGAGTCGCTTCAGGCAACCGAGCAACGACTGCAGAGCGAAACCCGCGAGCATCAGGCCCGACTGTCTGCCCTGGAGAATACCGAATCTCCGGAAGCCGCCGGCCGGAAGCTGGTGGAGCTGGGCATGGACCCGGAAAGTGCCGAAGGGGTCGTCAGTTACCTCAAACAACGTGAAAGTTTTGATCAGCAGTTTTCCGAGTTCGAACAGGCTGTTGACGCCGAGGATCTGGAAGGCCTGGCCGGAGCAGATCGTCAGAAACACAAGGATGCCCTGCTGGAGCAATACTTCCCCGATGAACAGAGCCGAACCTGGGCCCGACTCAGAATGCTGAACCAAAGCTGACCACTCTGTGCTCTGGCTCCCGAAATCCGGAGCCAGAGCGTTCTAGAATCGGAGCTTGTGTTCCGTGGATATCCCGACCATGACGGCCGAACAAATCCAACAGCAACAGGCCAGAGGCTTCCTGACCCTGCGTTTTGTGCCGGCACTGGAAGCCGACTACCGCAAAGCGCGTTCTGCGTTAATCCGCCAACGGGCGAGACTGGCATCTATCGCTGGTCTGCTGCTCTTTCTGGTGTACGCCCTGGTAGACCTGATGACCCTGCCAGCCGAGCTGGCCCGTCTCACGGCTGGAATAAGACTGGCCATTACCTGCCCGATCATCGCCCTGGTTCTCTGGCTGGCCCACCGGAAAACCCCCGACGACCACCACTTCGAGCGGCTGTACGTGTTTGCCTATATCGCCGGAGGCCTGAGCGTCATTGCCATTATCCTGGCCGCCCGCTGGCACAGCTACCCTCTGCCTTATGAAGGCATGATACTCATGCTGATGTTCGGATACTTTGCCATGGGACTGCCTTTTTTTTCCGCCTCGGTGGCCTCCTTTGTTCTGGTGTGGGCCTACCTGCTGGCAGAGCTCTGGGCCGGCAACCCTGCCACCGCCACCCTCACCAATCTGTTCTTTCTGATGACCGCAAATGTCATTGGTATGGTCGGCGCCTGGATCAGCGAGTACCGTCACCGTGCCCACTTTCTCGACCGCCAGCTCCTGGATCTGTTGCACCAGTCCGCCAGGGACGAGAGCCGTCGGAAAACCGAGTTGATCACCGCGGCCAGCCATGATCTTCGCCAACCCCTGAATGTCATCGACCTGACGCTGGAAACGCTGCAACCTGAACGCGAACACTCCGAGGTGATGAATCAGCTTCGTGATACCGTGGGCCAGCTCCGTAATCTGCTGGGAACGGTGTTCGACAGCGCCCGACTGAACGAGGGCATGATTCAGCCGGAGCTCCAGCCTGTGCAACTGAACCATACGTTGCAGGAGCTTGAAGATCTGCTGTCAGACACCTTGTCCCGTCGCGACATCCGCCTGGACATTGCCCCGGCCGAGCCCGGGCTGGCCTTGACCGCGGATCCCAGCTTGCTGTTGCGAGTATTGCAGAACCTGGTCATCAATGCCGCCGACCACAGTGGTGGCCAGCGCATTCAGGTCAACACGGTCACCACCGGGAACTGGGCCCGCATCCGGGTGTGCGATGACGGGCGCGGGCTGCCGGAAAGCCTGCACACACAGGTTTTCGACCCCTACATTCGTGCCGGTGCCAGCCACCAGGCGGGGCTTGGGCTGGGCCTGACCATCGTGCGCGAATTCTCCCGACTCATGGGCGGGCAATGTGGAACCGAATCATCCTCGGGCCGGGGCGCGGTATTCTGGGTGGCACTGCCGGTTGCTGTTACAACCAGCCCAGGGCCCGGGCCCGGTTCACGCATTCAGTCCGATTGTGCACCCCCAGTTGGGTAAAGATCGCTTTCAGGTGGGTTTTGACCGTGTGTTCAGTCAGGCCCAGGCTCTGGCAGATGCGTTTGTTGGGAAACCCCTGGGCGAGGAGCGTCAGCACTTCGAGCTGACGTGGTGTTAACTGGGTCTCCGACACCAGAGGCGCCATACCCCCGGGGAAATAGCCCTGCCCCCGCCGTACCGATTGCATCATACGAACCAGTGCCGCCCGGCCGGCCGATTTGGCCAGAAACCCCGCCGCCCCGGCCGTTCGCACGGCCCTGACGGTGCTTTCGTCCTCACTGCTGGAGATAATCACCACCGGCGGGGTGTTCCGCAAGCCAGCCAGACGCGGCAACAGCGAAAGTCCGGCTTCTCCGTTAAGTGCCAGGTCAAGCAATACCAGATCGACCCCGGTGCCATGGACCAGTTGCTCGGCCGCGTCCTCCAGCGTGCCCACCGTGACCACCGAGAGCGCCAGTTCCTCCTGCCGGATCAGGCCCGCCAGCGCCTGCGCAAACAGGGCGTGGTCATCGACCAGCAAAACCTTCTCAAAGGCTGCGGTTCGATGATGTTCTTCCGAAGATGAGCCATGCCGGAGCGATGTCACATGCATGATAGTGCCCCGCTGTGTTTGTGTTTGTTTTTGTTACTGCGGACACCCCACTATAAGCCAGCAAGCCCGGCGCCTCAGCGGCCTGCTTAACACTTTATTACAAAAGTATTGAACCTTTCGCGCCAACTGATCTCGCCTGAAACATAAATGTCATATTTCTGAAGCATCCTTCCGGCATCACAACCATCTGATCTGAAAAGGTTTTCAACACGATGCCTGATTTCACAAGGAAGACCGCCGGCCACTGGCTGGCACTGCTTGCAAGCGCCAGTCTCTGCGCCAGCGCCTACGCCCATGAGCTGGAAATTCACGGCTCCAACACCGTCGGCGCCACACTGGCACCCATGCTGGTAAGCGGCTATCTGGCACAGCAGGGTAATGGGTCGGTCAGTCGCCGGGCCACGGGCACCGAGAACGAGCAGATTCTGCTGACCGAGACCGAACAGGGTCCCATCAGTGTTCTGGTGGCCGCCCACGGCTCCAGCACCGGCTTCCGCACCCTGGCCAGCGGTCAGGCGCAGATCTGGGCATCCTCCCGACCGGTCAAAGCCGCTGAGGCGGAACAGGTTCGCCAGAAGGCCGACCTGACGGCCCTTGAAAGTGAGCATGTCATCGCTATTGATGGCCTTGCCGTACTGGTGCACCCCGAGAACCCTGTCAATGCCATGAGTATCGATACGCTCGGGCGCATTTTCGCTGGCCAGATTCGCAACTGGTCGGAACTTGGCGGGCCGGACCGGCCAATACGGCTCTACGCCCGGGATGATCGTTCTGGCACCTGGGATACCTTTAAATCCCTGGTTCTGGGTAAAAGCTACCGCCTGGACGAATCCGCCAAACGCTACGAATCCAACGACCAGCTGTCCGATGACGTGTCCCGCGATCCCGGTGGTATTGGCTTCTCCGGCCTGGCCTCGGTGCGCAACAGCAAACTGCTGGCGATTTCCGAAGGCAATGCCCCGGCCCTGAAACCGAATCAGCTCACGGTTGCCAGCGAAGACTACCCACTATCCCGCCGACTGTTCATGTATACCATGGGGGAGAAAACGCCGGTCTTTGCCAAAGGCTTGATCAACTACGCCCTGGATGAGGAAGGCCAGAACCTGGTGGCCGAATCCGGATTTATTTCCCAGAATCCGATCGCGGTAAAACCGGAATTCGACACCTCCGTACCAGAGAGCTTCCGGCGACTGACCAGCAATTACCAGCGCCTGACCGTCAATTTCCGCTTTGCCGAAGGCCGCACCAAGCTCGACAACAAGGCCCAGCGGGATCTGCTACGGGTGAAGCATTACCTGCAACAGCACAATCGCGAATCCGATGATCTGCTGCTCATCGGATTCGCTGATGCCCAGAGCCACGAGCTTCGGGCCCAGATGATTTCCGAGCTGAGAGCGTTGTCGGTGCGCAAGGCACTGGGCCAGGCAGGTGTGGCGGACGTCGCCTACACAGGTTATGGCCACTATATGCCCGTTGGCGGCAAGGGAAACCAGCGCAATGGCCGGGTAGAAGTCTGGATCAAGAACCCCTGACCAGCCGGGGATTCGACCAAAGTCTGCCTGCAGACTTCGGCAATCCCCTATCCGCACCCCCGTCACAGATATGTTTGGGTTTCCTATACTGCCGTTGTCACCCTCCAACCAACAGACCGGGACAATGGACATCAAAAACGACCACCGTTACGCGATTAACCTGAACGTACGGGGCATCCAGCCCTCCGCCACCCTGCGCATCAACGAGCTCAGTAACCAGCTTCGTTCCGAAGGCAAGGACATCATCAAACTGGGGCTGGGGCAGTCGCCGTTCCCGGTACCGGATCGCGTGGTCGATGCGCTCAAGGAGCACGCCCACGAAAAAGACTATCTGCCGGTCAAAGGTCTGAAAGGCCTGCGCGAAGCCATCGCCGGCTACATCAACCGCAGCGAGCGCATGCGCTGTACCTGGGAAGACGTGCTGATCGGCCCGGGCTCCAAAGAGCTGCTGTTCATGCTGCAGCTGGCCTACTACGGCGACCTGCTGATCCCGCGCCCGAGCTGGGTGTCCTACGCGCCCCAGGCCCGCATCATCGGTCGCTCGGTGCACTGGCTGCCGACCCACGCCGAGAACAACTGGCAGCTGACCGCCGAGGAACTGGACATTATCTGCCGGGACGACCCGTCACGCCCGCGCATCCTGATTCTCAACTACCCGTCCAACCCCACTGGCTGCACGTACACCGACGACCAGTTGCTGGCCATCGCCAACGTCGCCCGCAAGTACAAGCTGATCCTGCTCTCGGACGAGATCTACGGGGAGGTGCACTTTGAGGGCAAACACAAGTCCATTGCCCGCTACTACCCGGAGGGCACCATCATCAGTACCGGCCTGTCCAAATGGGCCGGCGCCGGCGGCTGGCGCCTGGGCACCTTTATCTTCCCGGCCGAGCTGAGGCCACTGCAGGACGCCATGGCGATCATCGCCAGCGAAACCTACACGGCGACCAGTGCCCCCATCCAGCACGCCGCCATTGCTGCTTTCAATGGTGGTGAGGATATTGAGGAATATCTGGTTCAGTCCCGCCGGGTGCTGAAAGTGGTGGGTGAATACATGCACCGCCGCCTGACCGACATGGGCGCGGTGGTTCAGAAGCCCGAAGGTGCGTTCTACCTGTTCCCGGACTTCTCCGGTTTCCGCGACCAGTTGGCCCGCAAGGACATCAAGACTTCCCAGGCCTTCTGCACCGCCCTGCTGGAGAATACCGGCGTCGCCATCCTGCCCTCCAGTGATTTCGGCTTCGTACCGGACCACCTGGGCGCCCGTTTGGCATTTGTCGATTTCGACGGTGCCGCGGCCCTGAACCTGGCCGGTGGCGACTACGCCGATCAGGAACTGGACGACAGCTTTGTCCAGCAGGCCTGCCCGAGACTGGTGCTGGCCATGGATAAAATGGAAAAGTGGCTGAACAGCCTGTAAGCCTGCCGTGCTAGACTGGCACCCTCACAGTTTCTGAAACCGCGGGGGTGCCATGTCTGACTCAGTTTCTCTCCAGGAAATCACCGATTTCACCGAAGCCCTGGCCCGCGAAGCCGGCGAACTGATCCGCCACGAGCGGGAAGAAAACACCCTGCGCACCGACTACAAACACCAGACCGAACTGGTCACCCACGCCGATGTGATGGCCGACGAGTTCATCACCGGCACCATCCGCGAACGTTTCCCCCACCACCGCATCCTCTCTGAGGAAACCATGCCGGATCTGTCCCAGGCGGAAGAACTGGAAACACCGCTGTGGATTGTCGACCCCATCGACGGCACGGTAAACTACGCCTACGGGCATCCCCAGGTTGCGGTATCCATTGCCTACGCCGAGAAGGGCAAAGTGCGGGTGGGCGTTGTGCACGCGCCGTTTCCAGGCGAAACCTTCCGGGCCACCGAAGGCGAAGGCGCCACACTGAATAACCAGCCTATCCGCCACAGCGGTGCGACCAACCCCAGGCAATCGCTATTCGCCACTGGTTTTCCGTACACCAAGGACAACCTGGAACCGCTGGTACGCCGCCTGGACGCCATGATTCACCAGTGCCGAGACCTGCGCCGGATCGGCTCAGCCGCTCTGGACATCTGCTGGGTGGCCTGTGGCCGGCTGGACATCTACTACGAAAACGTCAGCCCCTGGGACTTCGCCGCCGCCCGTCTGATCGCAAAAGAAGCTGGCGCTACGGTAGGCCATTTCGGGGAAGTTCCGGAGGGCTATCCGGCGGATCTCTATGGGCGGGATATTCTCATCTCGGCGCCGGCCGTGTGGGCGCCAGTGCGCTCAATTCTGCGGACTGCTTCGGGTTACGACTGAGTTTTATCGACATTTCACCGAGGCACGATCGGCACTGGCTGGAAGCCCTTTCCCGAAATTTCGGAGGCCATGGATGGCCGGAGAGAAGCGCACAGGGATGTGCTTGTAGCGGTTTCGGGAAAGGGCTTCCAGCCAGTGCCATTCTCCAAAACCATCAGGCTAGGGGTACACCACCTCCCAACCTTTATCCCCAGACCGCTTCGGACACCAATCCCCAGGCCTCGTCGAAATCACTCGTCGGCAAGCGCGAAAACGAAGACCGTACAAAGCGCTGAATCCGGCCTTCCACGAACACCATGACAAAGTCCGCACCACGGGCAGCCGTGGTTCTGGGCCGCAGTCCCTGGCGGATTTCGCCTTCTTTCAGGGTCTGGCGAATCTGGGTTTCCAGCCGTTCAAAGAACTGGGATGCCCGCTTTCTCAGGGATTCATCCTCCCCCATCAGTGCATCGCCGGTCAGCACACAACACAAGCCCGGATTACGCTCGGCAAACACCAGCACCAGATGCGACAGCTGCTGCAGGCGCACGCGCACATCCTCCTGTTCCTGCAGAATCACCTGGCAACGGGAAAACACCGCCTCCTCGGCAAATTCGATCAGCGCCTCAAACATTTTGCGCTTGCTGGGAAAATGCCGGTACAGCGCCGCTTCGGTAACGCCCACGGTTTTGGCCAGGCCGGCCGTGGTGATTCGGGCACCGGGATCGCTTTGCAACAGCTCGACTAGCGCCTGGAGAATAGACTCCCGGCGACTGGGTTTCTGGTTGGTCATGACAGGACTACAGCGCTCTGAAATTCTGGTTTTGGTTTTATATGCCCTCCCCTGCAAGGGAGGGACTTTTCAGAAAAAAGTGCCGTCGATCGGTGACGAGGCACTGGCATACAGCTTCTTGGGCATACGACCGGACAGGTAGGCTTCACGGCCGGATTCGATGGCCAGGCGCATGGCATTGGCCATTCTGATCGGGTCTTTGGCCTGGGCGATAGCGGTGTTCATCAGCACGCCGTCACAACCCAGCTCCATGGCAATAGTAGCGTCTGAGGCAGTACCCACGCCCGCATCCACCAGCACCGGCACCTTGGCGTTCTCGACAATCAGCCGGATGTTATAGCGGTTCTGGATACCCAGGCCGGAGCCAATCGGCGCCCCCAGAGGCATGATGGCCACGCAGCCCATATCTTCCAGGCGCATGGCCAGCAGAGGGTCGTCCGAGCAGTACACCATTACCTTGAAACCGTCTTTGATCAGCTCTTCGGCCGCGACCAGGGTTTCCGGCATGTTGGGGTACAGGGTCTTGTGTTCGCCCAGCACTTCCAGTTTGACCAGATCGTGACCGTCCAGCAGTTCCCGGGCCAGCTTGCAGGTGCGGACCGCATCTTTGGCGGTGTAGCAGCCGGCGGTATTAGGCAGGATGGTGTAGCTTTCCGGGGAAATCACGTCCAGCAGATTGGGTTCATCCGGGTTCTGACCCAGGTTGGTACGGCGTACCGCCACAGTCACGATCTCGGCGCCACTGGCCTCGATGGCGTGGCCGGTTTCCATCAGGTCGTGGTATTTGCCAGTGCCCACCAACAAGCGGGACTGGTACACCTTGCCGGCGATTTCCAGGGGTTTGTCTTCGGGGAGCTGAATCTCTGGTGTCTCTGTCATAACCTGCCTGAGTTATCTGGATAAAGTAAGAGCGGGAAACGCCTGGCTCTGGTGAGGTATCAACCGCCACCGATGGCGTGGACCACTTCCACCCGGTCACCCTCATTCAGGGTGAACTGCGGGTGCTGGCTGCGGGGCACAATGTCTTCGTTTACCTCCACCGCCAGGCGCTTTCCGGTCAGGGTGAGTTGTTCTATCAGGGCGGCAATGGTCGCTCCGCTCGGAAGTTCCATTGCCTCGCCATTCACCTGTACCAACATGGTTACCATTGCCTCCGTTACTTCTTCAGGGCTGCGACAATGAGCAACGCCCAGCCCACCATAAAACAGACGCCGCCCACCGGTGTCACCGGGCCCAGCCAATGGATTCCTGTCAGAGCCAGCAGGTAGAGACTGCCACTGAACAACAGCATACCGGCAAGCCAGAAGCCACAGGCCAGGGTCAGCAGCTTTCGCGGCAGGCCCAGCGCCGGCATCAGGCTCCCGGCCACCAGCGCCAGGGCATGGTACATCTGGTAGCTGACAGCCGTCTGGAACACCACAAGGCCGCGTTCAGACACCACATGGCGCAGACCATGAGCACCGAAAGCGCCGGCCATAACCGCCAGCAGGCCGGCGACGGCGCCGGCGACAAGTGCCCAGCGTACAATCCGGGTTCCGGGGTCAGCCGCAGTCACAGTGAATTTTCTCTCCGGTATCGAGATTCATCATGGTCAGGGCGCCGCCCCATACACAGCCGGTGTCCAGCCCGATAAACCGGTCGCTGCCGGTGTTGCCTTCCAGGGCAGCCCAGTGGCCGAACACCACTTTCACATCGTCCTGACGGGGATAGGTAAACCAGGGGGCAAAGCCCTCAGGCGCCCGATCGGCCGACTCTTTGGTAGCCAGCTCCAGACGGCCATCGCTGGCAATAAAACGCATGCGGGTAAAATAATTGGTAATCACTCGCCAGCGATCCATACCGGTGAGGGTATCACACCAGGTTTCAGGCTGATTGCCATACATTTGGCTGAAATATTCGCTCGCCTGGTCGTCCCGGATCACGGCTTCCACTTCCCGGGCACAGGCCACGGCCTGCTCCACACTCCAGATGTGCGGCAGACCGGCATGGGCCATCACCAGGTTTCGGCCGGCGTCGTGCACGCACAGATGCTGCTGGCGCAGCCACTGGATCAGCCGGTCGTGATCCGGTGCGTCCAGAATGTCATGCAACGTATCCTTGCGCTTCGGTCTGTGGCCGCCAAGCGCGACCGCCAGCAGATGCAGGTCGTGGTTGCCCAGTACCACAACGGCGGCATCGCCCAGGCTTTCGATGTAGCGCAGGGTTTCCAGTGATGACGGGCCGCGGTTAATCAGATCACCGGCCACCCAGAGCCGGTCACGGGACGGCGAAAAATCAACCTTCGCCAGCACATCCCGCAGGCGATCGTAGCAACCCTGAATATCGCCGATGGCGTAGTCAGTCATCACTTACCTCGTTGTCATCTGCCTGCAGCTTACCAGTGTCTGCCAGCAAATCCGCAATCCTGACATAGTCGGCCAGGCCCAGGTTTTCCGGGCGCAGGCCATCGTTGATTCCGAGGGACTGCAGCTGTTCTACGGTAACCATGGCCGCCAGCGCCTTGCGCAGGGTTTTTCGGCGGGCATTGAACGCGGTGCGTACCACTGCCTGCAGCGTTTTCAGGTCTTTCGCGGGGTACGGCAGTTCCTTGTGGGGCACCAGGCGGACAATGGCGGAGTCCACTTTCGGGGCCGGGCGGAAGGCGCCAGGGCCTACTTCGAACAGCGGCTGCACCTTGCAGAAATACTGGGCCATGATACCCAGGCGGCCGTAATTGTTGTCGCCCGGTACCGCCGCCAGCCGCTGCACCACCTCCTTCTGCAACATGAAGTGCATGTCCTGCACCACACCGCTCTGGGACAGCAGATGAAAGATCAGCGGGGTGGAGATGTTGTAAGGCAGGTTGCCGACAATGCGCAAAGGCCGGTCACTCACCAACTGGCTGAAATCGAAACTGAGGGCATCGGCCTCGTGAATCCGGAATTCCGGGTAGTTGAAGAACTTGGTGCGCAGCACCGGAATCAGGTCCCGGTCCAGTTCCACCACCTGCAAACGGGGATTGATGGCAAGGATTTCTTCGGTAATAGCCCCCAGACCGGGGCCGATTTCTACAATCGAGTCTTCCGGCTTGGGATTGATCGCGCGCACGATGCGTTCTATCACACCTGGATCATGCAGGAAGTTCTGGCCAAACCGTTTACGGGCCTGGTGCCCGTGTTTGTTGCTCATGACAGTTCTCCGGCCCGTGCGGCCTTGCGGCAGCGGGCCATCTGCTCGCCCACACGGATAGCGGTATGCAGGCTGCCGGCATCGGCCTTGCCGGTACCAGCCAGATCCAGGGCAGTGCCATGGTCAACCGAGGTACGGACAATGGGCAAGCCCAGGGTGATATTAACGGCCCGGCCAAAGCCTTGGAATTTCAGTACCGGCAGGCCCTGATCGTGATACATGGCCAATACCGCATCGGCATTGTCGAGCCAGTGCGGGGTGAACAGGGTGTCCGCCGGCAACGGCCCGGTCAGTTGAATTCCCTCGGCCCGCAGCTGTTCGAGGGTCGGCTCAATCACCTCGATTTCTTCCCGGCCCAGATGGCCCCCTTCACCGGCGTGGGGATTCAGGCCAGCCACCAGAATGCGCGGCTGATCAATACCAAAAAAGGCTTTCAGGTCCGCGTTCAGAATACGCGTCACCTGAGTCAGCCGGTCCGGTGTAATGGCCGCAGAAACGTCTTTCAGGGGTAAGTGGGTGGTTACCAATGCCACCCGGAGTTCTTCCGTGGCCAGCATCATCACCACCCGTTCCACGCCACACAGCTCCTGCAGGAATTCGGTGTGGCCACTGAAGACGATGCCGGCTTCGTTGATAACGCCCTTGTGCACAGGTGCAGTCACCATGCCGTCGAAATCGCCATTCAGGCAACCCCGGGCGGCGATGGTCAGGGTGTCCAGCACGTACTGACTGTTACCCTGATCAAGCCGGCCGGCCACCGTGGAACCACAACCTTCAACATGCCGTACCGACAAATGACCCGCCCGGGTTGCTGCCGCCACACCTGGTTGCCAGTCATGCAGCTCAACCTGGAGTCCGAGCTGGCTGGCCCTGTCCCGTAGCAGTTCGCGGCTGGCAATCACCACCAGGCCGGCGTCCCGGCTCCCGGTTGCCAGTTGCAGGCACAGTTCCGGGCCGATACCGGCCGGTTCGCCGGCAGTGAGTGCCAGGATCACCGGTGTGCTCATGACGGGTCTGCTTCCTCGCTCTCCGGGTTCATATCGGCATATTCACCCTTGAACTCAACAAAGGCTTCGTCCCGAATCTCACGCAGCCAGTTCTGCAATTCCAGCTCGAATTTCCGCATGTAGATGGCCTGACGAGCCTGGGACTCGCGATTCTGTTCGGTCACGTCCTGGCGCCGGCGCTCCTCCACCTGCAGGATGTGCCAGCCAAACTGGGACCGAAAAGGCCCGAAATATTCGCCCACCTGCGCCTGATTCATGGCTTCTTCAAAAGCGGGCACCATCTGGCCCGGGCTTACCCAGCCCAGATTACCGCCGTCCGAGCCGGAGACCGGATCGTCCGAGCGTTCACGGGCCAGATCGGCAAAGTCGGCGCCATCCTGCAACTGCTGGTAGATCTCGCGAATGCGCTGCTCCGCCTGCACATCGGTCACCGCTTCGGAAGGCCGTACCAAGATATGCCGGACCCGGTGCTGCTGGATGAATTGCTGCTGCTCACCGCCGCGCTTGTCCATCACCATCACCAGATGAAAACCACTGTTGTTTTCCAGCACCTGCGAAGGCTCACCAACTTCCAGATCCGGTACCACCGGTGCGACCAGTGAGGGCAACTGGCTTTCAGATCGCCAGCCCATGTCGCCCCCTTCCAGGGCGTTGCTGGCATCGGATTCGGCAACCGCTACTTCCCGGAAGTCCCGACCGTTGGCAATCTGCTGGCGCAAGGCCTGTGCTGTCTCCCGGGCCTCATCCACCGACGCTTCGCTGGCCGGGTCGTCAACTTCGATAAAGATATAGGCCAGACGGTATTCGGCATCGGTACTGCCGTTGGCTTGCTGGGCCTGGAGATAGTTTTCCACTTCCCGGTCGGTAACGCGTACCCGGTTACCTACGCGACGCTGCTGCACCCGGCTGGTCAGCATTTCATTGCGGATCTGCTCCCGGGCCTGCTGATAGGTCACCCCTTCTTCCGCCAGCTGGCCTTCGAATTCGGCCAGGGTCATGCCGTTGCTGCGGGCAATATTGGCCAGGGTCTCGTTCAGCTCGTTGTCGCTGATGCGCATGCCCATCTGGTCGGCCATCTGCAGCTGCAGGGATTCCTGAATCAGTTGGTCCAGTACCCGCTGCTCAAGCAGTTCCCGGGGCGGCAGACCAGTGCCCTGCGCACTCAGGCGACCGACAATGGTATTGATACGGGCGTCCAGCTCACTCTGGAGGATCACCTCGTCATCCACGATCGCAACCACACGGTCCAGCAGTTTTCGTTCGGCCTGAGCAGTCACTGACAGCACCACCATGGCCAGTGTCAGCAGAATTGTCAGTCCGTGGCGGACAGTCGCCTTCATAATCACCTCTTGGTTTGTAAAATCGTGATCGCAGCCGGGTCGGCCTGCAGATTCAGGTTCGTTCAACGGCGCGGGTTTCCGAACCTCCGGCGCTCGCGCTCGTCGTAGCCGTAGATGGCGTCCGCGATGTTGTCGGATGCACCGCCACTGCCGCCCAGACCTTTCAGTTCAATCCGGAACAGCAAGCGGGTGTCCAGTTCTTCGTCATCAGTCAGGTAGTTCTGGTGCACCACCTGAAAACTCCAGCAGCAGTTGTTATATTCCAGACCGGCAAGGGTGCCCACGGTTCGGTCGAGCTCAGAATCCCAGACCCAGCGACCAATGGCACTGACCTGGCCCGTTACCGGAAAGACCGTTCCAATGTCGGTTTGTTCCAGCTCATCCGGCCGGCTGTAGGTATGTCCGAGTGTCGCCAGGTAACGATAATCCTCGGAGTGGAAAATCAGCTGGCTGCGGCCCTCTTCGGTTTTCCGGGTTTCGTGATCCCACAGCAGGGAAGAACGAAGCTCCAGATTGTCGATGGGGTTCAGCACCAACTCGCCCGCCAGCGGTGAGCGGCTCCGGTCGGATGCGCCCTCGCCAAACAGATCCACTTCACGATCTTCGAAATAGCGCACCTGGCCAACACTCACCCGAGCCCGCTCCGCCCCGGTCAGGAGGTCATTGAAACGACTGGTGAGCGCCACCGTCAACTGGTTGGCGTCACCGACCCGATCCCCGCCGGTAAACCGGTCCCGCCGGAACAGCTGGTCAAAGCGGAAACTGCGGATGCCGGTATCAAAATCCGGGATATAGTTCTGATCGGATTCGGCATCGGCCCAGGCGTAATACAGCCGGGGCTCCAGGGTCTGGTTGTAGGGTAAGTCAAACAGGCTGGATCGACGATCAAAGTACAAACCATTGTCCCACTCGAACACCGGCACGGTGCGGTCAAAGCCGGCGTCACCCAGGGTGTAGTCATCCAGCTCGTAGCGGGTGTAGTCGAGGCTGACCGAGGGACGACTGAAGCCCCAGAGCGCCCTCATGGGCAACGCCAGTTCGGGAATCGCCCGTAACCGCTGGCCGTTGGCCTTGTCCAGGCCGGTAAGGTTCTCATTGTCCCGGTAGAACCAGGTGTATTGGCTTTCCAGGCTGGCCTCCAGCCAGCCAGGTTCCAGCGAGCCGCCGTAGATCACTTCCGGCAACTGGGCATAGGGCTTATCAACGTCGGCAATACGGTCAGGGATGGTCTGGTAGCCGTTCAGGTACGTTTCAAAGTACTGATTGGCTCCGTAGTAACGAACACCACCCCGACGCTGAAGATGCGTCGCCTGGTCTATTTCGAGACTGCGATTCAGATCGCTCAGATAATCCTCATCTGAAATCACCGAGTAATCGCCGTAGCCGCTCCAGCCTCCGCCAAATGCCGCCCGGGTGGTGAAATCCAGGGCCCAGCGCTCGCCATTTTCACCCGGATTTTCATCCCGAAAAGCAGAATCATTGTCGATATACCCCAGCTGCAGCACCGATTCGCCATACTGACTGAGGTAGCGCCCCTCCACTTCCGTGAACAGGCCGCGACCGTGGATATACTGCGGTGTGAGGGTGGCATCATAATGGGGTGCCAGATTCAGATAGTACGGCAAGGCCAGGTAGGCCCCGCTACCAGCGCTGGACGAGCCAAACTGGGGATACAGGAAACCGGTCTTGCGGCGGTCATCAATCGGGAAGGTAATGTAAGGCCAGTAGAATACCGGCGCATCCAACACTTCCAGCCGCACGTGCCGTGCAGTACCAAAACCTTCCGCCTGATCCAGCTCGATGTCCGATGCCACAATCGACCAGTCGTTCTGGCCCGGACCACAGGTAGTGATCATGCCATCGGAGATAACCACCTGGCTTTCACTGACCCTGGACAGGGATGAGGCCTCGCCCCTGAGTTCCGACTCGTGCAGGAGAAACGTGGCCGTGTTGATATCCAGTTGCCCGGACTGGGTAGAATAGTTCGCGTCCTGCCCGGTCAGCAGAAAGCCTTCACCTCGGCTGACCAGCGGTCCTTGCAGTTGCAATTCGCCGGACTGCTGGTTGTACCGTGCCTCCGCGCCGGTCGCCTGGAACGGACCCTGGCGCAGGCGCACATCACCCTGCAGGTAGAGTTCGCTATCCAGTTCATAGCGGGCGTTCAGGGCACTGGCTTTCAGTGGCATGGAACCCTCAATGCCCTCGCCCGGCACCACGGCGCCATCGCCGCCAACCGTGCCAGGCAGATAACCTCCCTCGCAGAATACCGGAAGCCGACCGGCCACCTCTGGCGGCAATTCACTGCGCGGGCGCCAGTCAATCTCAGCGGCGCTGGGGCTGCTACCCGCCCCCTCGGCACGTACGCCACTCGCTGCCAATGCCACGATGACGGCCAGGCTTGAAAGCCGGAACCTGGCGCACAACAGGGAGGAGCAATGGCTGGGCACGTTGACGAAATTCCTGTTCCATTTGAATGATGGCTGGGCGTAAGGGCACCTAGTTTACACGCGCCCTCAAGGCTTGTTAACGGAAAGCCCGCTGCAATTCCGTTTTACCCTCTTTATACTCCGGTGCAGAGAGTGCCCGGTTAACGCGCCGGCCATCATCCACCGATCCAGGAATGCTGATCTGACCATGGATAACCGTTTGCAGTTGCTGACCCGCTGGGTCAGGCAAATTCCCGGCTTCTCGGCCGCCAGCCCGACACCGGTTTCCGGCGACGCCAGTTTTCGACGGTACTTCCGGGTCTGGAAAGACGTGCCGGGCGGGCAACCCGCCCCCTTCATTGTGATGGATGCTCCACCGGAGCACGAGGACTGCGTTCCGTTTGTGGCCATCGCCCGGCACTGGCATCAACACGGTATCGCCGTGCCCGCCATTGCCGCCGAGGATCTTGAGCAGGGTTTTCTGTTACTGGAAGACCTGGGCGATCTGCTGATGTTAACGGCCCTGGAACAGGGCGATGTGGACACCCTGTATCGGGCCGCGCTGGACGAACTGGCGCGTATTGCCGGGCTGGACGACCCGGCAGACTACCCACTGCCCGCCTATGACCAAGCCCTGCTCGACCGGGAGATGGCGCTATTCCCGGACTGGCTGCTGGAAAAACACCTGGGGCTGGAACTCGACAACCAGGAACGGGCGCTGCTGGACACCGCCTTCGGCCTGCTCCGGGAGAGTGCCCTGGCGCAGCCGGAAGTCACCGTGCACCGCGATTACCACTCCCGCAATCTTCTGGTCCGTGATAGCCAGACGGTTCCCGGCGTGATCGATTTTCAGGATGCCGTACGCGGCCCCATCACCTATGATGCCGTCTCCCTGCTCAAAGACTGCTACGTGCGCTGGCCGGAACAGCGACTGGCAAGCTGGCTGGAGCATTTTCGTAACGCCAGCCAGCAGGCCGGCTTGCACCGCGCTGATGCAGATACTTTCCGGCAGTGGTTTGAGCTCATGGGCATGCAGCGCCATCTGAAAGCCGCCGGCATTTTTGCCCGCCTCGCCATTCGCGACGGCAAGACCGGCTACCTGGCTGACATTCCCCGCACCGTCAGTTATCTGCGAGATGCCAGCGCCCGGCAACCAGCCTTCCGGCATTTTCACGAGTGGCTCTGCAGCACCGTGATTCCGGCCATCGAACAGCGCATTGGCCCGCTGCCGGAGCCGGGAGTTCGCTGACTATGAAGGCTATGATTCTCTCCGCCGGCAAAGGCGAGCGTATGCGCCCGCTGACCCTGACCACCCCCAAGCCGTTGCTGTCAGCCGGGGGGCAGCCCCTGATCGTTCATCATATCGAGCGCCTGCGCGACGCCGGTTTCAGCGACATTGTGATCAACCATGCCTGGCTGGGGGAACAGATTGAAGCCCGGCTGGGGGATGGCGAGGCCTTTGGTGTCAGCATTCGCTACTCTGCAGAGGGTGAACCGCTGGAAACCGCCGGTGGCATCATCCGGGCCCTGCCTCTGCTGACCGACGCGGGCGACGACTGGTTCCTGGTGGTCAACGGTGACATCTGGAGCGATTTCGATTTCAGCCAGCTCCAGGCCCCGGCCAATGCCGATGCCCTGCTGGTGATGGTTTCTAATCCACCCCACCACCCTGAGGGGGATTTTCATCTTCAGGACAACGGCTTTCTGAACCCTGACGGGACCGAAAAACTCACCTTCTCCGGTATCAGCGTGCTGCACCGGCGCCTGTTTGATGAACTGGACGATGCCGCCGGCAAACTTGGCCCTGTGCTGCGCAGAGCCATGGCCCGCAACCGGGTCACCGGCCTGCATCATAACGGCCAGTGGGTGGACGTCGGCACACCAGAACGATTGCAGAGCCTGGACCAGTGGCTGCACGAAAGGGCCCGGACATCATGAGGCAGAGCAATCCACCCGCCCTGCCGGCGAGAATGGAGTCGTCGTTCCAGGAACTGCTGCAGGAACTGTCCAGTTGCGGACATCAGGCCAGCACCCTGCTGGAGCGCGCGCGCCTGCCGCGCTGGTACCGCAAGCCACTGTTCTTTTTTCTGGGTTACATTGCCAAGGCCGATGGCCGGGTCCGGGAACCGGACATTCATTATGCCGAAGCCCTGATGAAAGCCCTGGCCCTGTCGGCCAGGCAACGCCGCAAAGCCATCGATCAGTTTCGCAAGGGCAAGGACACTGACCATCTGCCCCTGCGCCAGGGCCTGATACTGCGCCTGGCCTTGCTGCTATGGCCGGCACCGGCCCTGAAAACCGCTATCTGCCTGTGCCATGGCGCACAAATCCTGGGCCAGCCCGGCAAGGCCCGGCGCTACCGCTGCGAAGACGCCATCAGCCATATGGGGTTGCCCGTTGTCATCAGCGATGACATTTTCGAAAGCTACGCCAGCAAAGTGTGGATTCGCACTGCCGCGCCGCCGCAAAAGCCGGCGACCTACGAGCAGGCTTGCCAGATTCTGGGCGTAACCCGGCGAGATTCGCTGGAGACCATCAAACGCGCTTACCGCAAACAGGTTTCCGCCTGCCACCCGGACAAACTGGCGCAACAGAAACTGGCGCCCTCGGAAGTGGCGATGGCAAAAGACCGGTTGTTACGCTATCAACAGGCCTGGGAACTGATTCGCCAGAGACATCGGGCACTTTAATCCCCGCTGGCCGACAGGTTTTTCAGCCAGGCACTGACCCGGCTGGCAACCCGCCTCGCATCTTCAGCCCGGAGTGGTCGATTGAGGGCCACGGGCTGACGGTCGTAACCGGCCACATCCGCGCGAGCAAACGCCGCCGCCCGCGCCCGGCCCTCTGCGCCGGAAGGCCCAGCGGAATCATGCAGATCCAGCACCGGCCATCCCTGTCCTCCGTTTCGCTCCTTCAACAACGAGGGCAAGGTAACGGCCTGCCGGGCCGGAAACCGGGGGGCCAGCCAGACCACCGCAGACACGGCAGCGGCGTCCGCCGCCCAGTCCGTGACATAGTCGGCAGACCAGCCCATGCCCAGCACGCCCACACGTTCATAGCCACGCTGCTGCAATACGGCTACCCCGGCGGACAGAATTGTACGAACCGAATTTCGAAAATCTGCGGTCAGGTCATCAAAAGGCGGTTCCTCAGCCACATCAATCATGACCGAATCCGATGTATTCCCGCCCTGATCCGGGTTCTGTCCGGCGTCATCATCCAGGCCAGGCGCCATGACATCCATGCGATGTCGCCGTATCGCCTCCGGCGGCAGCCCAAGGCCAACCGTCATCACCGCAAGACCCCGCTCCGCCAGCGCCACCCGCAACGATCCCAGCACACCCTCATCGGCCGTCTGGCCTTCGTCGGCCAGTATCAGTAAAGCCCCGGTTGCCGGCGTAACGTATTCGGGCAGGAACAACCCCAACGCCCGGCCTTCGTCGTCCAGATCGAGCCAAACAGCCTGCTCCGGGTAACGCCGTACCAGCGCCCATTCGCCCAAACCCGTTGAAAAACCGGATCTTGACGCTGGATTAGCCTTGGTCGCGGGTTCCGCTTCCTCACCCCCCTTCGCCTCATCCTGGGCCACAGCGGCGTTCAGCCAGCCGCTGATCAAGAACAGACAAAGTAATCTGATTGCTTTCAACACCATGAGCCAATGCACCTATCCCGCTGCGAAAATCACCGGCAAACTGATAGACTAGCAGGGTTGCCCAGAGGCCGATAATTCACTACACCGAGAGAGCCCCGATGAATCCATATCTGATTGCCCCATCCATCCTCTCCGCCGATTTCGCCCGCCTGGGCGAAGAAGTCGATAACGTTCTGGCTGCTGGTGCCGACGTGGTGCACTTCGATGTGATGGACAATCATTATGTCCCTAATCTCACCATTGGGCCCATGGTGTGCGAGGCCCTGCGCAAGCACGGCGTTACCGCCCCCATCGACGTGCACCTGATGGTGTCTCCGGTGGATGACCTGATCCGCATGTTTATTGACGCCGGCGCCAGCTACATCACCTTCCACCCGGAAGCCAGTAACCACATTGACCGTTCCCTGCAACTGATCCGCGACGGCGGCTGCAAGGCCGGACTGGTGTTTAACCCCGCCACCCCGCTGAGCTACATGGACTACGTCATGGACAAGCTCGACATGGTGCTGCTGATGTCAGTGAACCCGGGCTTCGGTGGCCAGAAGTTTATCCCCGGCACCCTCGACAAGCTCAAGGAAGCCCGCAAGAAGATTGATGCCAGCAACTACAACATTCGCCTGGAAATCGATGGTGGCGTGAAAACCGACAACATCCGGGAAATCGCCGAGGCCGGCGCCGACACCTTTGTGGCCGGCTCTGCCATATTCAACACTCCGGATTACAAGGCCACCATCGATGCCATGCGAGAGGAACTTGAGCAAGCCCGCAAGGTGATCGGCGGATGAGCCTGAAAGGCCTGTTCAACGCCCGCTGGCCGGGAGTCGCCCTGTTTGATCTGGACGGCACGCTGGTAGACAGCGCACCGGATCTGGCCGCCGCCGTGGATCAGATGCTGGAGCACCTGGGGCGTAGCCCGGCAGGCCTGGACAAGGTGCGCACCTGGGTTGGCAACGGCGCCCAGGTTCTGGTGCGCCGGGCCCTGGCCGGAAAAACCGATTGGGAACCCGCCACCGCTAAAGATGAGGCGCTGTTCAACGACGCCCTGACCATTTTCTATCACGCCTACGGCCAGTTGAATGGCCGGCATTCAGAGGTATTTCCCGGCGTCCAAGACTGCCTGGACCACCTGCGGCAACTGGGCTGCCGTATGGCCGTGGTCACTAACAAACCTGACCAGTTTGTTCAGCCCCTGCTGGAAAAAACCGGTCTGGATCAGTGGTTCGACCTCTCGGTCGGTGGCGATACCCTGCCAGTGAAAAAACCGGACCCGGCGCCCTTGCTGCACGCCATGGAAAAACTGGGCGGCACACGGGGCACCACGGTGATGGTCGGGGACTCCAAAGCTGACGTCAATGCAGCCCTGGCAGCAGGCATCCCCTGCGTCGCCGTCAGGTATGGCTATAACTTTGGCGGCTCCGTTGACAGTCTCGGTGCAGATGCTGTTGTTGATTCGCTGGCCGAGCTTTTGTAATCTCGCAAGGACGTTTTATTTTGAACACATCAATTCGGGAGATTCCTGCCGTGCAGGGACTGAATCTGACTGCAGCGCGAGGCATCCTGACAACCCGCGCAACACGATGGTGGCGATGGCGCACCGGCTGAGCAAGCCACGGGGCTGATGGCGCATGCCTGCTTGCCCGCACCACCGGTCACAGCGGTGTAACACCGTTCTGACAAAACGCAGATCAGATTTCAGGAAACCGAACCATGACACCCGAGCAATTCCACGAGCTCGCTGAAGCCGGCTATAACCGTATCCCTGTGTACCGCGAAGTTCTGGCGGATCTCGACACTCCCCTCAGCACCTATCTGAAACTGGCCAGCGGGCCATACTCCTACCTGTTCGAATCGGTACAGGGTGGCGAGAAATGGGGCCGATATTCAATCATCGGCTTACCCAGCCAGGAAGTGCTGAAAGTCTTCGACCACCGCATCGAAGTCAGCCGCAACGGCGAAGTGGTCGAACAGGCAGAGGTCGATGACCCTCTGGCTTTTGTGGACGACTACCAGAAGCGCTTTAACGCCCCGGACCTGCCCGAACTGCCCCGGTTCAACGGTGGCCTGGTGGGCTATTTCGGCTACGACACCGTGCGCTACATCGAAAAGCGCCTGCGCAACAGCTGCCCGCCCGACCAGATCGGCACGCCGGATATTCTGTTGATGGTGTCCAATGAAATCGTGGTGTTCGACAACCTGCGCGGCAAGTTGCATCTGATTGTGCACGTGGACCCGTCTATTGAAGGCGCCTACGAAGCGGCGCAACGCCGCATCGACGAGCTGGAAAGCCAACTGCACCGCCAGACCGCCAACGCCCCCCGCACGCCGGAACATCTACGCGGCAAGGTGGTGGACGAGAGCGACTTTATTTCCGGCTTTACCCAGGACAGATTCGAAGCGGCGGTGGACAAGATCAAAGGCTACGTGCTGGATGGCGATGTCATGCAAACCGTCATTTCCCAGCGCATGTCGATTCCGTTCGAGGCACCACCCCTGAACCTCTACCGTTCGCTGCGCGTGCTCAACCCGTCACCGTATATGTACTTCCTGGATCTGGAAGACTTCCATATTGTCGGCTCATCTCCGGAAATCCTGGCGCGTGTGGAAGATGAGGAAGTCACCGTCCGGCCCATCGCCGGCACCCGCAAACGCGGCGCCACCGATGCCGAGGACAAAGCCCTGGAAAAGGAACTCTTGGCCGACCCGAAAGAGATCGCCGAGCACCTGATGTTGATCGACCTGGGCCGCAACGACGCCGGCCGGGTGTCGGAAACTGGCACAGTGAAGTTGACCGACAAGATGATCGTGGAGCGCTATTCCCACGTGATGCACATTGTCTCTAACGTGACCGGTCGACTGAAAGAAAACACCAGCTGCCTGGACGTACTGCGCGCCACCCTGCCCGCAGGCACCCTCAGCGGCGCGCCGAAAATCCGCGCCATGGAGATTATCGACGAGCTGGAACCGGTAAAGCGCGGCGTGTACGGCGGTGCGGTTGGCTATCTGTCGTTCAACGGCAACATGGACACCGCCATCGCCATCCGCACCGCGGTGATCAAGGACAATACTCTGCACATCCAGGCCGGCGCCGGCGTGGTGGCAGACTCCATTCCCCGCCTCGAATGGAAAGAAACCATGAACAAGGGCCGCGCAATTTTCCGTGCCGTGGCCATGACCTACAACGACTACGACCATTGAGGCGGAGGAACAGATTATGTTGCTGATGATCGATAACTACGATTCCTTCACCTACAACGTGGTGCAGTACCTGGCTGAGCTGGGTGCCGACGTACAGGTATACCGGAACGACGAAATCACCATTGAACAAATCGAAGCTTTGAACCCCGAGCGACTGGTGATTTCCCCGGGGCCCTGCACGCCCAACGAGGCGGGGATCTCCATGGACGCCATTCGTCATTTCGCCGGCAAACTGCCTATCCTGGGTATCTGTCTGGGCCACCAGTCCATCGGCCAGGTATACGGCGGCGATATCATCCGGGCCGGAAGGGTAATGCATGGCAAGGTGTCAGCGGTGTACCACAAGGATGCAGGCGTGTTTCGCGGCCTGACCAATCCCTTGCAGGCCACCCGTTACCACAGCCTGGTGATCGACAAGAACACCCTGCCCGATTGCCTGGAAGTGACCGCCTGGACCCGCAACGACGACGGCTCCGTTGAAGAAATCATGGGCGTACGCCACAAGACCCTGCCCATCGAAGGCGTGCAGTTCCACCCCGAGTCGATCATGACCGAACAGGGCCATGAACTGCTGCGCAACTTCCTGAGAACATAACAAGAGGCCGACGACCCCATGGACATGAAACAAGCACTGAACCGCATTGCCTCCAACCTGGACCTGTCCCGGGACGAAATGAAGGATGTGATGCGTATTGTGATGAACGGCGAAGCCACCGACGCCCAGATCGGTGCCTTCCTGATGGGCCTGCGTCTGAAGAGCGAAACCATCGACGAAATCACCGGCGCCACCGAAGTGATGCGTGAACTGGCCACCAAGGTCAGCATCAACGCCAGCCCGCTGGTGGATATCGTCGGTACCGGGGGCGATGGCGCCAATCTGTTCAACGTCTCCTCGGCCTCTTCCTTTGTGGTGGCCGCAGCCGGCGGCTTCGTCGCCAAGCACGGCAACCGGGGCGTATCGTCCAAGAGCGGCAGCGCCGACCTGATCGAAAAGGCCGGCATCAATCTGGACATGAAACCGGAAGAAGTGGCCCGCTGCGTCGAACAGATCGGCGTCGGTTTCATGTTTGCGCCGGCCCACCATGGCGCCATGAAGCACGCCATCGGACCGCGCCGGGAGTTGGGCTGCCGGACCATCTTCAATATCCTTGGCCCGATGACCAACCCGGCCGGCGTCACTCGCCAGCTGATCGGTGTGTTCACCAGGGAACTGTGCCGCCCGATGGCAGAAGTGATGCAACGTTTGGGAGCAGAACACATTATGGTGGTCTGCTCAAAGGACGGCCTGGATGAAATCAGTCTGGCCACCATCACCCATGTTGCAGAGCTGAAGGATGGCGAAATCACCGAATACGACCTGACGCCGGAAGACCTGGGCATCAAGAGCCAGTCGCTGGTGGGCCTGACGGTGGATTCCTCCGACGAATCCCTGAAGCTGATCAAGGCCGCTTTCGGCCGCAACCACGACGAAACCACCGAAAAAGCCCGCGATATGATCGCGCTGAACGCCGGCGCGGCCATCTATGTCGCCGGCCTGGCCAAGACCGCCAAAGAAGGCGTCGATATGGCACTGGATGCCATGGGTTCCGGTTTGGCGGCTGGCAAGATGTCGGAGCTGGCTGATTTTTCTCAGTGTTTCTAAGGGCCACTAACTCCGGAAGGCCCTGAGCAAGTTTGAAGAGCCGGTGGTGGGGGCCTTTCCAAAACTGTCTGTAGCCATGGATGGCTACAGTCAAGCCTTACAGGGACGTACTTGTGGGCGTGTTTTGGAAAGGCCCCCATCATCGGCTCCAGCACCCAATTCAGCAGGCACGAGATGACTGAACGACATTTGGATAAGACTCCCACCATCCTGCGTAAAATCGTTGATCGGAAATGGGAGGAAATTGATGAACGTAAGCCCAAGGTTTCGATTGCAGACCTGAAAGCCATGGCCGGCGATCAAGCTCCAGCGCGTGGATTCGCCAATGCCCTGCGCACCCGCATCGAAGCTCAGCGGCCGGCGGTCATCGCCGAGATCAAGAAGGCCTCTCCCAGCAAAGGCATCCTGCGTGATCCGTTTGAACCGGAACGCATTGCCGAGAGCTACGAACAGGGCGGTGCAGCTTGCTTGTCAGTGCTCACCGACCAAGATTTCTTCCAGGGCCACGAAGACTACCTGAAAGCCGCCCGCGCGGCCTGCAGCCTGCCGGTGATCCGCAAGGACTTCATCGTAGCGCCCTACCAGGTGTACGAAAGCCGGGCTATTGGTGCCGACTGCATCCTGCTGATTGCCGCCTGCCTGACCAAGGACCAGATGCAGGAGCTGGAGGGCATCGCCCACGAGATCGGGCTGGACGTGCTGGTGGAGGTGCATGATGGCGAGGAATTGGACGATGCGCTTACCCTGAGCACGCCGCTGGTAGGCATCAACAACCGCAATCTGCACAACTTTGAGGTGTCGCTGGACACCACCTTTGAACTGCACCACCGGATTGCCGAAAACCGACTGACCATTACCGAGAGCGGGATCATGACCCGTTCAGATGTTGAGGCCATGACCAGCCGGGGCATTTACGGGTTTCTGGTGGGTGAGTCGTTCATGCGCGCGCCAGATCCGGGTGAGAAACTGCAGGAGCTGTTCGGCTGATTCACAGGATAAACGGGTGAGGCAAGTATGGACGCAGAGACCGGCAAGGATTCCGACAACCCGATACTGACCGGCCCCTTCTGGCCGTGGCGCTGTTTTTGCGTTTTCGTCCGACAAAACTGATCCCGTCGTCCGTCTAACTCCAATGAACCTCATCCACCTCATCGCCGGCAAAGCGGATGAGGTGAGAAGCTACCACCTGGCCCAGCTCCTCCAGCTCCGTCTCGGTGGGTGACTGGCACCGCATAAGCAACTTACCGTCTGCTGCTTCGAGCCGGCATTCACCGATGGAGAAAGTCAGCCTGCCATCGATCTCGCTCCACTCAGCCTCAATCTTGTGGCGAAAGTGTTTGCACAGGCGATTGATCAGGCGACCGGGATCGGTGGTGGCCACTTGGGCGTTCATGGTTGGCATGGCAGTTTCCTCGACATCAATGGGTCAATTAACACTTGCGGACAGCGGACGATCCGCCAGCACAATGGGGTGTTCCCGGGAGCATCGCTCGATGCGGGCCTCGATACCATAGGTTCTGGCCACCAGAGCAATGGCGCCGGTCCGGCTGATGGCATCACGTGCCGCGTTGGCCCCGGGGCGCCATGGTTTGCAACCCCTGCCAAATGATAATGCATATCATATGCAACGAGTGGCAGTAGCTCAAGTGCAGGATTCACTCAGCGGGTGCGGCAAGAGCCTCCTGCAGCAACGCCAACAGGTGAGCGGGCATGCCCTCGGCCAGCTTCAGGGCGGCACTGTGGCCACGGGGCGTCATTTTGGCCCAGGTCCGCCGCACAATGCGCAGCCATTTTTCTTTGTCGTAATCCGGATTGTCTTCAAAGAACTGCGCAAAATAGCGCTCCAGAAACACCATACACGCCACGTCTTCCAACAACTGGGTATCTTCGTCTTCCCGCAGTTTACGCTTGGTCAGAATGGTTTCGACCCGCTCGCACTCGGCTTGCGGGTAGCCGCACTTCGCCATGATCTCAGCCGCCCGGCGGCCATGCATTCGGCCGCATGCCTGACGCCACTGATAGTAATTCTTGCGGCCCTCACCATAGTCACTCCGAGGCATGGTCCAGCGCTCGATATGCTGGGCCCGACAGGCAATCTGCATGCGCTCGGAAGGTTCCAGCTCCAGCTCAAACAGCCAGCGGGTCATGTGCAGACTGTACGCGAATTCCCTGGGAAGGGATTCACCATCTATTTCCTCGCGGTTGGGATCCTGCTGGTTTGCCTGGTCGATGGCATTAATCGCACATTCCAGATTGGCACTGTTGCTCATCATTCAGTCCTTCAAGTCGCACGGCTCGCTCCTGGCGCCCCCGTGTGAACAGGGCGCGCCGTTCCATCAAGCGATACTATCAGCCGGCCGGACTTCAGGTCACCGGCAAACTTCAGACCTGCGCCGAAGGCCGGGCCTTGATCCGGTCGAACCAGGCCTGCAGGTGTTCCTGCTCCGGTTTGATGCGGATATTGACCACCCGGGCAAAGGCTACGGTGGTGAAAGCGTTGATGTCGGCGGCGGTGAACCGGTCACAGCACAGGTATTCCTTGCCCTCGAGCTGCTTGTTCAGGAAATGCATGAATTTCTCGACGCCCTGGCCGCACTCCTCCCCCCACTCCTTGATGGGGTTCATCCGGTCCTTGAAATAGCCGGTGGTGTGCTGAAAGCACATGCCGGTGGGCATCATGAAATAGAATTCGATCCAGCGCAGCCACTGCTCCACCAGGGCTTTCTCCAGCGGTGATTCACCCAACAGACTGGGCGTGTCCGGATAGCTTTCCTCAAAATAGCGGCAGATGGCCATGGTTTCGGCAATGCAGGTGCCGTCATCCAGTTCCAGCACCGGCACTTTCTTCATCGGGTTGCGGGCAACAAAGTCCGGGCTCAGGTTTTCCCCTTTTTCAATATCCACCTGCACCAGTTCAACCTGGTCCAGCAAGCCTTTCTCGGCCAGGAACATGCGCACTCGACGCGGATTGGGGGCGGTTCGGGTTTCGAAGAGTTTCATCTTGTTATTGGCTCCGTTCACTCGTTGAATTGACGTCAATGAGCGTGACCGCAAAAAACAGTTGCGTCAAGCAACCGCTATTGACCAGGCAACCAATGTTCCATCTGCTGGATGATCCATCCGGGTTCATCCAGCGGCAAGTCGTGCCCGGCATCCGGATGCAGCCGAAGCGTCCAGCACCAGCGCCGTTCCAGTTCGGCGCTGCAATGCCAGTGCACAATACGGTCACCCTTGCTCGCCAGCAGCAGGGCGTCTGCCATGGGCCGCTGCGGCAAGGGCTGAAACCGGGCTGCCGCCCGCAACTGATTGAACGCCGTACGATAGTTGACAGGACGCTGGCGCTGGATGCTGTACCAGGCTTTGCACAAAGACAGTGGAATCTCTCGATTGGACGTCAGGCGCAGAATATCCCGCTCCCGGTGAAACAGCTCTCGACGGGCCAGTAGCTGAGTCACGCGCGGCCAGGCCAGCGGGCGCATGCGTTTCCAGAACGGGCTGAAACCGGAACTGGTGTTAACCAGAACCAGGTGCTGCAGCTCCCCGGGTTCGGCATGCTGGGCCCAGTCAAGGGCCACCATACCGCCCATGGACAACGCCAACAGGCTGAACGGCCTGGGTATATGATTGACCTGCTCACAGACGCGCCTGCGAATCTCAGGGATAGTGTCAGGAGAATCCTCGCGGAACAGTGTGCCGGTGCCCGGCAGATCAATGGTGTGGAACCGGTGTTCCGGAAAGGCCGAGCGAAGCTGTGCCGGGAAATCGCCCCAATGGCCCTGCTCCCGGGTAAGGCCTCTCAGAAGGATCCAGTGCATGTCATCGGCTATCCCTGTACCAGTGCATAATGGCAGCTTCCCTCAGCATGGACTCTTCATCCGCCCCCGGCAACCAGTTCTCATGACTGGCAGCGGCGTTCAACAGGAAATCAATCCACGGCATGTGACTGCGCAACACCCGTTGGTGTCGGTGCGGAACCAGTGGGTTGAAGAAGCCTTCCAGCCGAAACAGCTGACGCGGGCGTTTACGAATCCAGCGCCAGGATCCCATTTCCAGGGTGAGCGGCAGGAAAACTCCGTCGCTGGTTCGGTTAACCTGTTTGTAAAAGTAGTCCCATAGATCACCATGGGTCAGATAGTGGGCAGATTGCGGCTCAAACCGGTACGTGTGATTGGGGTAGGCCTGTTCCCAGATCAGCTTGAGCGCCATGACCGAGCCAATACGGCGCATGGGCCGGCGGCGATAGGCGTAGGGAAACCAGATCTGATCCTGCCAGCCAAACCCGGAGTGACAATCCAGCGCCAGGCTGAATGGACGGCCCGGGAGCAGTTCCCGGATCACCGACTCGAGGGCCAGGTTCTCGGCTTCCATCCCCTGTTCGGGATCACCGGTATACCAGGGCAAGCGTGGTGAAAGCCGCTGCCCTCCCAACAGGAAGGCACTGCGATCCTGGGCCGTGATCGGCGCATTACGCATCAGATCAACCCCGTTCGGATTGCTGCGCTGGTTCAGGTACATGCCGCCCGGGTTCAGCATGGGCAGAAGCGTGATGTGCACCCGCTCCAGAAGCGCCTGTACGCTGTCATCCCAGGCCAGGCGGGCCAGAAAAGAAGACAGCCACGCCATCACCACCTGCGTGCCGATACGCTCTAGCCCATGAACTCCGCCAATCAGCATAACAACGGGCACATCCTTGCGGTCGGTGCCCAGGTCGACCCGATAGACCGGCAGTTCAAGGTCGCGAACGTTCACCCGGGACAGTACCGAACTGGAGACACCTTCCGGCGCCTCCGCCAGCAGCCGCTCGAGCTGGATCAACTCCGGCAGGAAAGTGCGAAGCCTTCGTTTCTGGCCTTTGTCCCGGCGGGCTTGCTCCGCTGGTATCACCGCGTGGGGCGTCAATGCTTTCAGTTCGGTCATTTCAGGCTCTCTGGCAACGGCTGATGACAGTGTGCGCCAGAAATGCTTCAGTCCGTTGACAGTGTCGAACCTGTTATTGCAAATAGTATGCAAGGGTATACTATGAAAATGCACCTTCGCAGATTACCGTGACCCAGTCCGCTCATGCCCAGATTCCCGTTGCTCATCCTGGCCCTTTTGATGGCCGCCTGCTCACCCGATGAGGCTACAGAACCAGGACGGCATGAAGCCACGGAAAGCGCCACGCGCCAGCAACCTGCCCCCCATCCTGATCAACACCGGATCATTCTCGCCGCCGACCCCTGGTGCCCCCATAACTGCCGGTCTGGTGCGCCGGAGGAAGGTTATATGGTGGATATTGCGCGGGAGATTTTTGCCGCATCCGGCTTTGACGTTGAGTACAGAAACTATGGCTGGGCCCGCTCCCTGAGCCTGGCCCGGGAGAACCGGATTGATGGCGTTATCGGCGCCCTGAAAGGCGACGCCCCGGACTTTGTCTTTCCGGAGCGCCCCATGGGCACTGCCCGTATCGGCTTGTACACGCATCCGGAGAGTCAATGGCAATACCGGGGTCTGGAGTCGCTTAACGGAAAAACCCTGCTGGTGATCAACGGTTACTCCTACTCTCCGGAGCTGGATCGATATATTGCAGACTATACCGATGACCCCGAACGAGTGTGGGTCATCTCCGGAGCAGCGCCCCTCGGGCGAGCTCTCAGACTTCTGGCACAGGAACGCACCGATACCTTCGCCGAAGACCAGGCGGTCATGAGCTGGTTTTTGCGGGAGCATTCCGGATATCCACCTCCAAGACTGGCCGGGATCGCCCACCAGGCCCCCGTCTACATTGCCTTCTCGGCCGGGAATCCAAGGTCGGGGGAACTGGCCAGACTGCTGGATGCGGGTCTGGCCAGGCTGGCTGAAACTGGCCGCCTGGACGAGATCAAGGCGTCCTACGGGCTTTCCACCTCAGACTGAAAAGCCTTGATGGTATCGCCAGCGGGTGTTTGCAGCAGCAATTCACCATGCCGGCCGATCCGGCCATCCGTTACCTCTTCCAGCAGCTCCAGGAAACGCCTTTCCTGATTCATCAATGCCGGCGCACAGGCCATCATGGTGGTGGCCTGAAGACTGAAGGACAACCCTTCTCCCGTCAGGTTGTAACTTCCCGTATAGCGATTACAGGAAGCCCGGCCAGCTACCCGGTTGTCCGCCAGAAACCTCAGGGTCATTCTGGAGCGGTCAATAATGCCGGCACCGGCAAGGTCTTCCACCACCCATTCGGCACCCCGGAACAGCCGCTGACGATCCCCGCCACAACCCTCAAATGTCTCATCGCCGAGTGTCAAACGAACCTGAGCCGGATACTGAGCGCCAGCCATCTGGTCTTCACACAACTGATGAGCGATCCGCACCTCCGTCCGCTCGTCACCCAGCGTGGCTTCATAGGCGCGACCGTGGCGATTGGCAAGAATCTCGTTCAGGCGGATATCTTCGGTAACTTGCTGGTCGTAAGGACGGGTCAGCCGCATCTGGCCATTCTCGATAACAACAGACCAGAACGGTTCCGTGCCTATCCCACGAAACGAGGATTCAATGGCACCCGGCTCCAGGCACTCGGGAAGCGTCTCGCCACGCAGGCTCAGCGTTGCCCGCTCCCCCTTGCTCCAGAACCGGGTATCCGGGTCGCCGGGCGCGACAAACAGGGCGCCGGAGGCGCTCTCGGCCGGCTTGAGCAGAACCCGGCGATTCAGGTATTCCAGCCCTACCAGTTCGTCGTCACCGGAGCTGGTGACCGTAACATCCAGCTGGCCACACTGGTAACGGCCAAACTCCGACAAGCCCGTTTTCGTCGGGCTGGAGGCACAGGCACTGATCAGGGCGCCCGCAAGAACCACGACAGACAGCGATACACCTTGTCGCAAAAACATGAACACATCCTCTGTTGTTCCAGACTACAAGTCGCCATTGTAGAGATTCCATCCTGGATTCACCACGATCGAGGCAAAGCGCTGAGGCAGAAGCGTATCTGTGTCACGTCATCGCCAAGGCGACCGGAACTACTCCTGTTCAGCGGCTGGAGAGGCCAGGATGGTAACGCCCTGCCCGGTCTCAAGCACCAGACGGCCATCTGCAGAGAACTGATACCCGTGAACGTCGCCCAGCAGTTTCAGAAACCGGTTTTCCTGCTGCATCAGGGTTTCAGGGCAGGCCATTCGCGTCGCGGCCATCTGGGAAAACACCAGCTCTTTGCCCTGAACATGCCAGCCTCCGTTGTATCGGTTACAGGACGATGAGCCAAACACCCGCCCTTCATCGGTGAACCCGATGGTAACCTCACTACCCTCGAGTACCGGCTCACCATCAATCTCTTCCACCAACCACTGGCTACCGGCCAGCGACCCGGGCTTTCCACCCTCTTTCTCGGCATTGAGGGAGCAGCCCCAGAGCGACCCGGTAATCAGCAACATCGCCATGACATTCTTTGCAAGACTCATATAACCCCCTGATAGATAGTGAGATAACCATTGCATTCTACGCCTGCCGTCTTGGGAATTCGCATACAGAAAGGTTAATCTTGAGTTACCAGACATCCGGAGCTACACCATGGCGATCAAACTCTATCAGTTCTGCATTTCGCACTACTGCGAAAAGACGCGTTGGGCCCTGGACTACAAGGGCATCAACTATCAGGCTGTCAACCTGCTCCCGGGCCAGCATGTAAACACGATTCGCAAACTGACCGGGGCCGAGTCGTCTGTACCGGTACTCGAACACGACGGCCAGATCATCCAGGGCTCCGCACAGATCCTGGATTACCTCGACAAGGTCTTTCCAGACAAGCCCCTGGTGCCGACGGATCCAGGCCTTCAGGCCAGGGCCCTGGAATTGGAACAAAAGCTGGACGAACAGGCCGGCCCCGCTCTGCGCACCTGGGTGTACCACTATTTTCTGCAGCGCCCGAAAGTGGTGGTACCCATGCTGGCAGCGGGTACGCCGTTCTATAATCGCATCCTGCTTAGCCTGGCCTTCAGCCGGGTTGATGAGATCATGCGCAAGTGGATGAAGATCAACCAGAAAACCGCCGATAGCTCACAGGCAACCCTGGAGGCTCTGGTCAAGGAACTGGCAGAGATCTACCAGCAACGTCCGTTCCTCGTCGGTGACCAGTTTACCCGCGCCGATCTCACTGCCTGCTCACTGCTGGCGCCGTTGTTCCAGCCGCCCGAATACCCGGTGCCATGGCCAAAGCCGGCCAGGGTTCCGAAGCCTGTGCAGGCCTGGCTATCCGAATGGCAGACTGCTATCGATCCCATCGCCGCGGTGTATCGCCAGAACCGGTGACGCTGGCCAGGCGGTGGCGGAATAGGCCAGCAACCCTGGCGCGATAGGACATCGCCTTTAACCGGTGCTGTGAGATGATGGCTCTCTACAAGAATAATTCGGGGAGCAGCCATGGTGGTGATCGACATGATGCGGACAGTGCTGGAAGACAGCGGGCTGATCAGCCTCTGGCAGTTCCTGGCCCCCTGGCTGGCACTTGACGAACGACAGCTGATTTTCGTTATCGCCACCCCCGTGTTCATTGCGGTTACCTTGTGGGAATACCTGAAGATACGGCACGATCCACGGTTGATGAACGTGCCGGAGGCTATTCGCAACTTCGCCCTCGGTGCCGGCTACCAGGTTACGGAGCTACTTTTTGCCGGCCTGATCGCCTTCCCCGTCTACGCGCTCTGCTATCACTACCGCTTACTGGAACTGGAGCTGAACTGGGCAACCGGATTTCTGACCTTTCTCGGTGTGGATTTCTGTTTTTACTGGATGCACCGGGCCAGCCACCGTATGCGCTGGTTCTGGGCCGCCCATGTCGTCCATCATTCGTCCGAACGCATGAACTTCTCCACCGCCATGCGCCAGAATGCCACCAACATTTTCAACGGCATGTGGATTTTCTATTTGCCCATGGCGCTGATCGGTTTCAACCCGGTGTGGATCGGCATCGCCTATGCTTTCTCCCTGGTGTACCAGTTTTTCGTGCACACCACGCTGGTGGGACACCTGCCGGCCTGGGTCGAATTCCTTTTCAACACCCCCAGCCACCACCGGGTACACCATGGCCGCAATCCGGAATACATCGACCGCAATTACGGTGGCACACTGATTATCTGGGATCGCCTGTTCGGAACCTTTGTCTCGGAGAGCGACAGCAATCCACCGGAATACGGCATTACCCGGCAGATTCATTCCAATAACCTGATTGTGCTCTGGACCCACGAATATGTGGACATGTTCCGCGACATGGCCCGCCCCGGCAGCTTATTGTCCCGTCTTCAGCATTTATGGAATCCGCCGGAGTGGCAGCGCCCGGCACCTCAGGACAACAACAAGGATGCGGGCCGAAACCATGACCGAACACCCTCTGAAGCTGAATACCCCTGATGGCCACACCATTGCCGGACGGCAATACCTGCCGGCACAGCCAGTTGCCATTCTGGTGATCAGCCATGGCATGGCGGAGCACGGTGATCGCTACCAGGAGCTGGCCCACTGGCTCGGGGCTCACAACATTCTTGTCATCACCTATCACCACCGGGGGCATGGCCCCCACTGCCCGACTGAACACCAGGGCCATTATGCAGACCAGGACGGATGGCAACGGGTGGTGGACGACCTGGCTCAAGTGGTAGAGACTGCCCGCAAGCAGCATCCAGGCCTGCCAGTAAATCTGCTCGGCCATAGCATGGGCTCGTTCATCGCTCAGAGTTATGCCCAGCAATACGGCGACCGTATCAACGCCCTGATCCTCAGTGCCACCAACCGCATCCACCGGCCCCAACTGCTGGCCTCGCGGCTGCTGGTTAACCTGATTGCCGGCGTCCGCGGCCGGCGCCATCGCAGCCGGCTCATCGGCAAGATGACCTTTGGCCAGTTCAATCGTGCTTTCCGGCCCAACCGTACCGGCAGCGACTGGCTGAGCCGTGATCCCGAGCAGGTAGACCGCTACGAAGCCGATCCTTGCTGTGGTTTTGATTGCTCCATGGGGCTCTGGCAGGACTTCATTGCCGGCATGCTGAGCATCCGACCGGCAACCTGGTATCGGGATCTTCCGGTACACTTGCTGTCCGGCACCGCCGATGCCGTGGGCGAGATGGGGAAAGGCGTCCGCCAGCATTTTCAGACCATCCGGGAGTCGGGCATCGAGCAGGTAACGCTGCGGTTGTTCGACGGCGGGCGCCATGAGATGCTCAATGAAACCAATCGCATGGAAGTGTGGCAATACGTGCTAACCTTATGCCGTATTCAGTCGCCCGCTCGGTCGGAGGTCGGCGACCTGCCACTGGCCCAGTCACAACCATAAGGAATCGCTATGAGCCGCCGTACCTGCTGGCGTTTCTTCCCTTTGCTGGCAATCTGGCTGCTTCTGCCCCTGAGCAACGCCTATGCGGGGAATCTGACCCTCGCCGTCGCTGCCAATTTCACCGACACCACCGCCAGTCTGGTGGAGACATTCAAGGCCTCAACCGGTCACCGGGTCACCGCCAGTTTCGGCTCCACGGGTAAACTCTACGCCCAGATTCGCAACGGCGCTCCATTTGATGTGTTCATGGCGGCCGATGCCCAACGCCCCCAGTTACTGGAATCCGACGGGATGGCCGTTCCCGGTTCTCGCTTTACCTATGCCAGGGGCGAGCTGGTACTCTGGAGCCCTGAGACCGCGGCCTTTATCTCTCCCATCGCCTACCTGAGCGAACAGTCGTTCTCGCGGCTGGCCATCGCGAATCCTAAAACTGCCCCCTATGGCCAGGCCGCACAGCAGGTCCTGGAACACCTGGAACTCTGGTCACCGCTGCAGCCCAAACTGGTCCGTGGCGACTCCATCGCCCAGACCTTCCAGTTCATTGCCAGCGGCAATGCCCAGGCCGGGCTGGTAGCGTTGGCTCAGGTCAAAGCCTGGCCGAATCAGGACGGAACACTCTGGCGGATTCCGCAAGCCTATTACGCCCCCATCGACCAGCAGGCGATTCTTCTGAAGCGAGGTGTCGACAATGCTGCCGCCAGAGACTGGCTCGCCTTCCTGCAATCCCCGGAGGCTGTTGCGATTATTCAGGACTACGGATACGACACGGCGGACTGATGCTGGAAACCTATTGGCAGCCGGTCTGGCTGACGCTGAAGCTGGCTTCACTGACAACCCTGGTACTGCTTCTGGTAGGAACTCCGATCGCCTGGTGGCTGGCCCGGTCTCGTCACTGGCTGCGCCAGCCGATTGCTGCGGTCGTCGCCTTGCCATTGGTCCTGCCGCCCACGGTGCTCGGATTCTATCTTCTGCTACTGCTTGGCCCGAATGGCTGGGTCGGCCAACTGACAGAACGTCTTGGCCTTGGTTTACTACCGTTCACCTTTGAGGGCCTGGTAGTGGCCTCGGTTATCTATTCCCTGCCCTTTACCGTGCAACCCCTGCAGAACGCTTTCGAAAGTATCCGCGAAGGCTTTCTGGAGACCGCCTCCACCCTCCGGGCCGGGCCCTGGGACCGTTTTTTCTTCGTGGTGATTCCGCTGGCCCGCAACGGTTTTATCACCGCCAGCGTGTTGACCTTCGCCCATACAATCGGCGAGTTCGGCGTCATCCTGATGATTGGCGGCAATATCCCGGGCGAGACCAAAGTGCTGTCGGTGGCCATCTACGATCACGTGGAATCCCTGGAGTACACCCAGGCCCACTGGTTGGCTGCGGGCATGGTGGCGTTTTCCTTCATCGTTCTGGCGACCCTGTACGTCCTCAATGGCAGGGCCCGGGCGGGGGCCCTGCGATGAATCCCAAAGCCATCGAGGCACGTTTTATCTGCCGCTTTCCCGGATTTGAACTGGATGTCGACCTGAAGCTACCCGGCAACGGGATTACCGCTTTATTCGGTCACTCCGGATGCGGCAAAACCACGCTGCTCCGCTGCATCGCCGGGCTGCAGCAGGCTCACGGACAGCTTTCCGTATTGGGCACGCCCTGGCAGAAAGACAACCTGTTCAGGCCTGTTCATCAGAGGCCCCTGGCCTATGTGTTCCAGGAAACGCATCTTTTTCCCCACCTGTCAGTACGCCGAAACCTGACGTTCGGGCAGCGCCGGGTTCCGGCACAGGACCGCCAGATCCGATTTGACGATGCCGTCTCCTGGCTCGGCCTGGCCCACCTTCTGGAGCGTATGCCTGCCAGACTGTCCGGGGGCGAACGACAACGGGTTGCCATTGCCCGGGCCATTCTCACCAGCCCGCGACTGCTGCTGATGGATGAACCTTTGTCGGCACTGGATCAGAGCTCAAAGCAGGAGATACTGCCCTACCTTGAGCGGCTGCGCGACCATCTGGCCATTCCGATGCTCTACGTTTCCCACTCCACCAGCGAAGTGGCGCGCCTGGCCAACCACATTGTAATGATGGACAACGGGCGTGTTATCGCACAGGGACCGCTGCAAGAGACTCTGGCCCGTGTGGACCAGCCGTTTCGGCTGGAGGAAGACGCAGGTGTACTGGTTCAGGCAACACTGGATGCGCTGGATGAGCCATGGCATCTCGCCCGCTTCAGCTTTGATGGTGGCAGCTTGTGGCTGCGACAGGATCCGCGCTTCCGGCCCGGCGACCCAGCCCGCATACAGGTACTGGCAAGAGATGTGAGTATCGCGTTGACGGAGCACCGGGACCAGAGCATTCAGAATCTGCTGCCGGCACGGGTGGATCGTGTCGAAACAGATGTCACCCCCGGCACCACCCTGGTGCGACTGCTGGCCGGCGATACCCCGTTCCTGTCCCGGCTCACCAGCCGCTCCGCGGCCCAGCTGTCACTCACCCCCGGCCAGCCGGTGTGGCTCCAGATCAAATCGGTTGCCCTGGTGGACTGAACGACTTCTGGCCCCTTTGGCCACAGAGTGTGACCAGTGATATCGCTACTCTGGCGTTTAAACACACTATGCCGGGAGCGGACTGATGCCGACCAAACATGAACACTGGGTGACCAGTGGAGACCTTCTTCTCTACGCCGTTGCGGAGGGCAACCCGGAAGCAACGCCCATTGTTCTGGTACACGGCTACCCCGACAACCACAGTGTCTGGGACAAGGTCACGGCCACACTCAGCCAGGAGTATCTGGTGATTCGTTACGATGTCCGCGGTGCTGGCCGCTCCGACAAGCCAGCCCGGACCTGGGACTATCGCCTGTCTTTGCTGGCAAAAGATCTGCAAGCAGTCGTCAACGCCATTATCCCCGACCGGCCATTTCATCTGGTTGCCCACGACTGGGGCTCCATTCAGAGCTGGGAATCGGTCACCGACCCCGACCTCCAGCAGCGTATTCGGTCCTACACGTCCATTTCCGGCCCCTGCCTGGATCATGTCGGCTTCTGGATTCGCAATCAGATCGGCTCACCAGCAAACGGCGGTACTACCAAGGTACTGCGGCAGCTAGCGAGTTCCTGGTACGTGTTTCTTTTCCAGCTGCCGCTACTTCCGGAAATAATCTGGAAAGCCGGGCTGGACAAAGCCTGGCCCGGCTACCTCAAGAAACAGGAACAGGTCGCTGATGCCCGCTTCAGCCCCTTGCAGAAGGCAGACGGGCAATATGGCGTAAAACTCTACCGGGCAAACTTTCTGCCCAGACTGCTACGCCCCAGGCCACGGCACACCCGCTGCCCCGTTCAGGTGATCATTCCTACCCGGGATGCCTACGTTGGCCGTCAACTCACCGAATGCCTGGTGCAATGGACCGGTAAACTCACGCTGCAGGAACTGGATGCCCCGCACTGGGCGCCACTGACCGAGCCTGACGCCATCTGTCAGTCTGTATCAACCTTTGTTGGAAATAACGCTTAGCGGACCTCAAAGCCCCTGATGACAACGGTCACAAAAACAACAAGGGCGCCCCGAAGGCGCCCTTGTTACTGCAAGCCTCGATCGAACGATCAGGCTTTCTTGCGGCGGAATGCCAGGCCAGTCAGACCCAGACCCAGCAGGGCCAGGGTACCGGGCTCCGGCACAGAAACCGGAGGCTGCTCGGTAATTTCCTGTACCTTGGTGTCAACAAACGATGCGGTGAACGAATCTGCGTTAGTACCACCGGAACGGAGAATGTTCAGGTTCCAGGCGGCACCGCCGGAATTCAGGGCCAGATCGACGTAGTCGCTGCCAGTGGTTCCGTAACCACTACCGATGTTGCCAGCGCCTTCACACTTGGTGAAACCACCGGAACCATCGGCCTGGAAACCGTTATCATCGCTGTCGATACCAATGGCATTGGTAGAGGACGCATCACAACCAAAGCTGTTGTTTACTACCACGTTCAGCAGCGCGTTCTTCCTGAACAATCCTGACAACAGGCTCTCCTTGTTCAGGGCAGCATTCGTGTTGTCACGATCCTCGTCGGTAACCAGCACAAAGTTAACCGCGGCATCCGCGCGATAGCTCAGATTATTCAGTGCCCAGTCCAGCGCACTCCAGCCGTCTTCCGTGCCACCGTTGGTAACCAGCGTCGACGTTGCAGCAGCAAAATCGGTGGAACTACCCCACTCCTGAGTGCCCGCAGTAACGGCATCCATATCATGGGCATGGGGATCCAGATGGTTGCTGAATGACGAACCACCGAAACCAACCAGCGAATACCGGTTGCTTACCGAAGAGCCAACGCCCTCACCGACCAGACCACTCTCAAGGCTTGCAATCATATTGCTGAGCCAGGCGTGCTCTCCACCCATGGAGCCGGATTCATCGACCAGAAACACAACATCTGCCGTAATCGGCGCGGCAACAGAAGCGGAACTCATCAGGGCGGCTGCGGCCAGGCCAGCAGTGCCGGCAATCCATTTTCTTTTCATGGTTAAACTCCTTTTTGTGAGTCAATGTGTGACTCAACCTTCCCTGCGCGATTCCTGCCAGAATTGAAAAGATCTTTAATTTTCAGTTTGTTATAAAACACTCAGTTAATGTGCCTAAACACAACTGTAAAGTGCTTCGACACCATCAAAGCTGAGAAGGTAACGGAGCGGGAAATGGCGAATATACCGACGGAGATACCGAGAAAGACCGGTGCCCGTCAAAAGCAGAGCACCGTTTTATGCAGCGATTACAGGGAGGGAGAGAGCAATCAACGGGTACCGTAAACCACCATGGTCTTACCCTTGACCCGCACCAGACCTTGATCTTCAAGAGTTTTCAGAACCCGACCGACCATCTCCCGGGAGCAACCAACAATGCGTCCAATTTCCTGACGGGTAATCTTGATCTGCATGCCGTCCGGGTGAGTCATGGCATCCGGCTCTTTGCACAGATCCAGCAGTGTTCTGGCAACCCGGCCAGTGACATCAAGGAACGCCAGGTCCCCTACCTTACGGGTAGTCTGGCGCAGGCGCGAGGCCATCTGTTCACCAATAAAGTACAACACCCGCGGATCCTGCTGAGCGATTTCCCGGAACTTGGTGTAGCTGATTTCTGCCACTTCGCACTCAGTCTTGGCCTTGACCCAGGCACTCCGGGAATCCATGTTGTCGAACAGCCCCATCTCACCGAAGAAATCACCGGCATTAAGGTACGCCATGATCATTTCACGACCATCGTCGTCTTCAATAATGACAGTGACCGAGCCCTTGACGATGTAGAACAGGGAATCGCTTTTATCACCCGCATAGATGATGGTGCTTTTGGCTGGGTAACGCCGGCGATGGCATTGGGAAAGGAAGTAATCCAGGTGTTTGGTCTTCTGCTCAACCGGCTTGACAATGGTAGCCATAATGCGAGACATGCCTCCTCAGAGTCTGGCGATTCCTGATCGTTTTTATATCCCCGCCTGTCCGTGCGGGTTAGGGGTTTTACTGATATGCCACGCAACTTATAACAAGAAGGTAACTTCTGGGCAACTCAAAAGCGGATACAGGATGTATCTGAAGGCAATACCGCTTTGGTCGCAACCACATCATGCCGCAGGGAGTTAACTGTGCTAGCATCCTGCCCATTCATTCAGGCACCAGGGGTAACTCCGATGAAAGCAACCGTCGACTGGACCGGCAATGCCAGCTTCAAAGCAACCAGTGGCAGTGGCCACAGTGTTCAACTGGACGGCCCCCCGGATCATGGTGGCGAGAACCTGGGCCCACGCCCGATGGAGTTGCTGCTGATGGGCGTAGGTGGCTGCTCCTCCTTCGATGTGATGAGCATCCTGAAGAAAAGCCGCCAGGACGTGACCGCCTGTCACTGTGAGCTTGATGCGGAGCGCGCTGATGAGGTGCCGGCTGTGTTCACCCGCATTCATCTTCATTTTGTGGTTAGCGGAAACAACCTGAAGGAAAAGCAGGTGGAGCGCGCAGTCAGCCTGTCTGCCGACAAGTACTGTTCAGCCTCGATCATGCTGGGCAAAGCCGGTGTCGAGATCACGCACAGCTTCGAAATCCAGGCCGCCAGCTAGAACGGCAGGGCAGATTCCGGCCAGCGCCCTGCAACCGCGGCTTTCCGTTATAAAAAATGTCATTGCAAATACTATTCAATGACACCTGCGGTATGCATAATACGCAACTTTCTCCGCCGGTCTGCGCAAAAGGTGAACAATGCCATTCACCCGGTCAGTAGTCGGTGGCGGCCTCGGCAGGGAGAGTTCCTCTCCCTGTGATCATTCATCTCCATTTCCCGGAGGGGCTGAGCATGGAAACCAAACTCCAGCTGCACGGTTTCAACAACCTGACCAAATCCCTGAGCTTCAACATCTACGACATCTGTTACGCGCAGACCGAAGAACAACGCGAAGCCTATATTGATTACATCGACGAGATGTACAACGCCGAGCGTCTGACCCAGATTCTGACCGATGTGGTCAAGATCATCGGCGCCAATGTTCTCAACATTGCCCGCCAGGATTATGAGCCTCATGGTGCGTCCGTCACCATGCTGATCGCCGAGCACGAACTGACCGACAGCGAAGCCAATAACGAAGAGTCTCCCGGCCCGCTGCCGGATACCATTGTGGCGCACCTGGACAAGAGCCACGTGACGGTGCACACCTACCCGGAAAGCCATCCCCATGACGGCGTGAGCACCTTCCGTGCGGATATTGATGTGTCTACCTGCGGTCTGATTTCACCGCTGAAGGTACTGAACTACCTGATTCACAGCTTCGACTCGGATGTGGTTACCGTTGACTACCGCGTACGCGGTTTCACCCGCGACGTGGACGGCACCAAGCATTACATCGATCACGACATCAACTCGATCCAGAACTACCTGACCGAGGATACCCAGAACGCGTATCAGATGATCGACGTCAACGTGTATCAGGAAAACCTGTTCCACACCAAGATGATGCTCAAGGAGTTCAACCTGGACAACTATGTGTTCGGAGTGAACGCCGGCGACCTAGACCCGGCAGAAGCCCAGTCCATCGAGGATCGCCTGCGCCGGGAAATGCTGGAAATCTTCTACTCCCGCAACGTGGAATAATCGCTCCGGGGGTGACGACGGGGCTCCCGTCGTCACCTTTTGATGCCTTCGTCAGTTTTTTTGACTTCCCCCGCCAGAATTCTGCGATTTCATCCCTTCCACCATCCCGGTTAAATAGCCCCATGACTAACCGAGAGGAGGACGGGATCATGCTTCGCTCCCTGAAACAAACCATTCCCGCACTGGCCACATCCGATGGCGCCGGGGTTCGTATCAAACGCTCATTGGGCCAGCGTCAATCCGTGCGCATGGATCCGTTCCTGATGCTGGATGAATTCGGTTCTGACCAGCCCCAGGACTATATTGCCGGCTTTCCGGCCCACCCGCACCGGGGCTTTGAAACCGTCACCTATATGATTGAAGGCCACATGCTGCATGAAGACCACCTGGGGAATCGCGGCAACCTCCGCAACGGTGGGGTGCAATGGATGACGGCAGGCCGGGGCATCGTGCACTCGGAGATGCCGCAGCAGGAATCCGGGGTCATGCGGGGATTCCAGCTCTGGCTCAACCTGCCGGCCGCTGAAAAAATGAAGCCCGCCGGTTACCGGGACATTCAGCCTGAAGAAATTCCAATAGCGCGTCAGCCGGGTGTTTCAGTCCGGGTAATTGCCGGTGAACTGGAAATCGGTGGCGGTGCCGTCACCGGTGCAGTCACCGGCGGCAGCACTGAGCCTGTGTACGCCGACGTCCATCTGGAACCCGGAGCGAGAGTATCTTTACCGGTACCTCAGGTGCTCAATGCTCTGGTCTACCTGTACGAAGGCGTCGCAAGTCTGGTGAGCGAAGACCGGAACCAGGCTCTGGTACCATCCTCGGCAAACATTCTGGACCAGGGGGATGAAGTTCTGATTGAAGGCGGAGAGGCCGGCGCAAAACTGCTGCTGATTGCCGGCCGCCCCATCGGCGAGCCAGTTGTCCAGTATGGTCCCTTTGTGATGAACACAACGGCCGAGATTGAGCAGGCGCTGGCCGACTACCGCGATGGCACCCTGACGGCCTGATCAGGCAAAGGTTCTGCCGGCCATCAGGCTCTGGACCATGGGCCGGATAATCAGGTCCATGGCCAGGGCCATTTTCGGCCCCGGGATCACCAGGGAATCGTGACGGGAAAGGCTGCTCTGGGGAATGGCCTGCAGTAACCACGGGAAATCCACATCCGTCGTTTCCCGAAAGTGAATCACCACCATGCTCTCGTCTTCACTGGGCACATCCCGGGCAACGAAGGGGTTGGAGGTGTCCACCAGCGGAATTCGCTGGAAGTTGATGTGGGTGTGAGAGAACTGCGGCACGATGTCGTGCACGTAATCGTCCATCCGATTGATGATGGTCTGAACCACGGCATCCTGGCTGTAGCCACGCTGATGGGTGTCCCGATGGATTTTCTGGATCCACTCCAGATTGACAATGGGTACCACACCAATCAACAAGTCAACGTACTGGGCAATATTATAGTTGTCGCTCACCACCCCGCCGTGGAGCCCCTCGTAGAACAGGGCATCGGTATCCGCAGGTAACGGGCCCCAGGGGGTGAAGGTTCCGGGTTTGTGGCCAGCGGCGATCAGGTCACGGTCTTCGTCATGAACGTACTGCCGGTATCGGCCATTGCCGGTATGGCTGTAGTCATAGAACAGAGCCTCCAGCCTATCGATATGATTCGCTGCCAGGGCAAAGTGGTTGCGTTCACCAAACTGCCCCTTGGCGGCAAGTCGGGCCATTTGTTCCCGGGTATACCGATGAAAGCTGTCGCCACTAACCATGGCGGCATCGATGCCCTCACTGGCAAACATGCGGCTGAAGATCTGCCCGGTTGTGGTAGTACCTGCCCCGGAAGATCCGGTAACGGCAATAATCGGATGGCGTCTGGACATAATAAGTTCAGGTTCCCGGATGTGCGTCAGACAAGGCTGGTCAGCAGTCGGGGCTTCTCAACCACAAAACCCTGAGCGTAATCCACGCCCAGTTGCCTCAGCATATCCAGAACCTCACGGGATTCAACCTGAGAGGCAATCACTTCCCGCTCCATGTAGTGAGCCATATCCACCATGGACCTGACCATGGCCTGGTCCGTCTGGTTGGCTGCCAGCTGGCCGGTAAAGGCACTGTCGATCTTGATCAGATCTACCGGCAACGATCGCATGAACTGGAAGGAGCTGGGACCGCTGCCAAAGTTGCCCAGACAGAACCGGCAGCCGAGCTCTTTCATTTCCAGCATGAAATCCGCCACCGATTGCAGATCATGAATGGCAGAGGCTTCCGTCAGCTCGAACCAGAGACGCTCAATAGGCGCATCCTTCTCACTGAGCTTTTCGTAAATGAATTCCAGCAGTGACTGGTCGTTCAACGAATAGCCGGACAGATTTATGCAGACACCGCCTACATGGCGCGGATCCGGCGACTGATCCCTCAGCCAATCCAGCATGTGCCCCACGACCCAGCGATCCACCGCCTGCATACGGTCATAGCGCTCGGCCATGCGGACGAAATCCTGGCCAGTAATCAGCTGCCCGCTGTCGTCGTACATACTGATCAGAATTTCATACTGCGCCCCCATGCGGGTGCTGCCGTGCAGAGGGATGATCTTCTGGCAACGCAGCAGCATGCGTTCTTCGTCCGGGTTGCTCAGGCCAGCCACACGGGCTGCAATCTGCTCTTGCCGGGCCTGGTCGTCTGCGTCGAGCGTGTATATAGAGAAACGGCCAGGGCCCTTGTCACGGGCAGAATTGAGCGCCTGTTCGGCGGCTTTCAGCCATTTCTCGGCGCTGATCAACGCGGGCAGTTCCGGCGCCAGACCAACATTGGCATTTAACGTGTAACACCGACCGCCATACTCGAAGGGCTCATCTGCAATGGCTTCCAGGAGCGCCTTGGCAATTTCCGGCCCCTGTTCTTCAGGCACCAGCATGGCAAATTCATTGCCCCCGGGACGAGCCACCGGCATGCCATCGCCCACATGCCGACAGATGACCTCCGCCACCCGTTTCAGGGTTTCATCTCCGGCCTGGTAGCCCGCCGTATCATTCAGCAATCGGAACCCGCGCAGATCCAGTTGTAATAAAGTCCGGCTGTCTTCCCGGCGGGCAAGTTGCTGTTCCAGCATACGCTCGAATTCCCGGCGGTTAAGCAGCCGGGTCAGTTCATCATGGGTGGATGCCCAGGACAGCTGGTCATAGACGTTGCGAACCATGCGGTCGATGCTCTCGTCTACCAGCGGCCGGTCATACTGATTGTCCGGTACGATGATGCCTTTGCGCATTTGTCTGGCCAGAGCCTCCAGCTCCAGCTCAACCACCCGCATACCCTGGTGGTTAACGAAGACAAACCGGCTGAAACTACGGGCAATCCACACCAGGCGGATGTACTGGGGATCTTCTGCCTTGGTCTGATCCCGCAGCCAGTCGCCGGTGCGCAATTGCTGGGCCCGGTTGATCCAGCGTTGCAGGCTGCGCTGTTCCCGTTCACTGAGCACCTGTTTGTCCGGGCGAGCACCACTGACCGCAGGCATTTCAACCATTTCCGGCGCCTTGTCAGGCCGACGCACCAGGAACTGTTTCAATTCATCCCGGATCTGGGAGGACGGCATATGGTTACTGGAGATCGACGCCAGCCCATCCTGAATCAGCCGCAACAGTTCCGGCAGGTTAATGCTGCTGTCCGGATCCTCGGCAAAGGCCATCAGCGAATCGATCACTGCCAGGTAATCCTGCCATAGCTGACTGTCCGGCCCCTGGCGAATCCACGTCAGCGACAACAGGTCGCGCCAGCCGCCGTCGAGCAGGCTGACCAGGGCCCTGGGGACCTTGCGGCCGGCCAGTTTGCTTTCCAGCGCGCTGGCCACGGCGGTTTTGGATTCGGCCACTTTCTGGGCACCTTCAGCGGCAGCGGTTACCCGCTCGACGTTACGGCGATACACCAGGTTCTGGCGGTCTATCAGGGTGTCCAGCTCACCTACGGTCTGCTCGAACACGCCGGTATCCTGTTCGAACTCGGTAGCAATGCGGTGAATCAGCTCATCCACCCGGCGCTGCACCACCGGGTTCAGCCGGCCACCCTTCACGCCCAGTTGTGCCAGGCGGTTCATCACACCACGAACCGGGCTGTCCTGGTCCTCAAAGAATTCGGGATCACGCATCACCACTTTCAGCACCGGCACTTCCAGCTGACGCATTCGGCTCTGGGCGTAGTCACTGAGTTTGGGACTATCGACCACGCTCCGGAAAAACCGGTCGACAACGTCCAGCGTTTCCTGCTGCTCAGCATTGAGCCGCGTGTCACCGGTTTGACGTATCTTTTCAACCACCCGGTCCCGCAAGGGCACGGCCGGCTCTTCCGGGGCCGCAGCGCGTAACTGCAGCTCCTGCAGTTCCCGGTGCAGTTCACCCTGAGAGAGCGGACGGGCATTGGCCGCAAACGGCTCTGGCGCTGGCTCTCCATTCTCCACACGACTGGCCTGCAGTGTTGTCAGCAGGTTCCTGACCGTGGCAAAGGCGGTCTGGGCTGCGCGAGTGTACCCCCGGAACTCTCCGGCTACCCGGCTTTTCAGCCCGTGGGCACTTTGCCCGGGCTTGCTTTCCGGCATCTCAGGCTGCGGTTTTTCCAGAGGTCTTTCGGGCTCCGGCTTCAGCGCCTGGGCCGGTGGCTCCTTCCTGACCGGCGCCTGTTCACTCAGATAACGGGACAGGTCCAGATCCGGCAACACACCATGCCGGATCAGGATATTGTTCAACTCCCGATACAACGGCTCCAGCTGTTTGATCACCGTCTGCTCAAACGTCTTCAGGCAGACCTTTTCAACGTCCCGGCTGACTTTCAGCTGGGCAAGCGCGTTATGGAAGGCTTCGCACACGAGGGCGGGACCGAGGGGATTATGATGGCCGGTGCGATTGGCGATACCTAACTTGTCCAGCCTCAGCTTGAGCTGCAGCAGGTCGCCACGGTATTGGGTATCAGCACGGGTAACCATCACCCGAATTGCCAGCCAGTCCTCAAACTCGTTTTTGTCTACCACCGACAACACTGAACCGGGCGCGCCTTTGGGCTCCGGTTTTAAGGGCGACTCCAGACTGCGGCTCATGTAATGCCAGAGCACCCGCTGGCGCCCCTGAATCTGGCCGGAGGCATCCATCAACTCATTGGCAAGCTGATCATTGGGGGCTTTCTGGGCCGCAACACGCAGGGCGTCCACCGTCTGCACAAAACAGGCATCCATCAGTGGCTCAATAAACCGCGTGACCGTTTTGGCACACTGGTGAAGAACAAACTGAACGCGCTCGCTGGGGGCGCGAAGTGATGACCGGGACTGATCACCGGAGCTGCCACACAACTGGAGCATGGCGTTGAAGGCATCGGAATCCGGGCGGGTAAAATGCACGCCCATGGCACCGTCAATGCGCCGGACCGGGCTGACATGAAGCTCGTATCGACGATTGCCCTCAAGACCGCGGAACCGAACCACCAGCTCGGTAACACCACCGCGGGCAAAGGCCCGTTCGATTTTGCCGGAGGTTTCACCCGAATAACGAATGAACATGCCTTCGGCACAGAAATCTGCAATCTGGCAGGGCCACGCCTCACCACTGCCGGCATCTATCTGAGCGGCAAGTTTGATCGGCTGTCGGGGGCTGCTGCGACGCTCTCTCGGATCCATGAACTACCTGACCAGTTGCAAAGCCGGCATGTTGCCGGATGCGGAAATCCGGCCAACGTCCCTGAGTGGGTGTAGGTTCGAGCTGTTATGATAAGGCCTGCGGCGGTCGGTTAAAAATCTGTGACAGCCGTCGGCGGATAAGGAATTGTACAGCCTCATACCCACAACATCATAATATGATGATTCATGAGACAGCTTAGTCAGATCTATCTCCTTTTGCTACTGGTAACACCCCTGAATGGCTGTACGACCATTGGCTACTATGGCCAGGCCATTGGCGGCCATGTGTCCCTGATGATGAAGGCCAGGCCCATCAACCAGGTAACCACAGCACCGGAAACCGACCCGGAACTTCGCCGACGGCTTGAGCTGGCAGCACAAGCACGAGAATTCGCGGCGAAAGAACTGGCCTTGCCGGTAGACGATGCCTTCAGTAAATACGTGGCGCTGGGGCGGCCATGGGTGGTGGTGAATCTGGTCGCCGTGCCGGAGTTTTCGCTTACCCCCCACCAATGGTGTTATCCGTTTGTGGGCTGCCAGTCGTATCGCGGGTACTTCCAGCTAGCCGACGCCCGACAGGAGCAGACGGCCTTTCGCGAACGCCATTATGATACCTTTATCGGCGCTGTTACCGCCTACTCCACCCTGGGCTGGTTCGATGATCCACTGCATACCGGGTTCACCTCCCTGGCGGATGACCGCATGGTCGCCCTGATGTTCCACGAGCTGGCCCACCGAGTTCTCTATATCAACGGTGATACCGCCTTTAACGAAAGTTTTGCCACCGCCGTGGAGCTGGAGGGGCTTCGGCTCTGGCTTCAGCAGCAAGGGGCACCGGAGGGTTTTGAGCGTGCCCTAGCGCGACTGCAGCACCGGCAACAGACGCTGGCACTGGTCGACGCCACCAGCGAACAGCTGCAGCAGCTTTATGCCAGCCAGAACCAGATGGACAAATCCATGCTGCGTGCGCACAAGGCCCAACTGCTCGATGAGCTGGCCCGGAATTACGCCAACCTGGCCGGGCAATACGAAGAGCCGGGGCCGTTTGGCCCGCCGCCGGTGCAGCTTAACAACGCACAGCTGGCATTGTTCCGGCAATATAATCAGCATGTTCCCGCCTTCCGACAGATGCTGAAAGAGCTGAACTACCGCTTCCACGATTTTTACCGGGCTGCCGAGGAGCTTTCCCGACAGCCAGCGGACAGTCGATCTGCGCAGTTGAAATTGCTGTCAGAGCGGTTTGTAGAAAACCTTTGAATTGCGCTGGGTGTTGTATGAGGCCAGCTTTGGCCCCGGCAGATCCTGCACGGCGGTGGGTACGAAACCGCGTTCCCGGAACCAGTGTTCGGTTTGGGTAGTCAGCACAAACAGTTTGTGGACACCCTGGCCCCGGGCCAGCTTTTCAACCATGGCGAGAATCTCGTCACCACGGCCGGCGCGTCGGTAGGAGGGGTCGACCGCAAAACAGGACAACTCTCCGGAGCCCTCCTCCGGATAATGGTATAGCGCGGCGCAGCCGACAATGGTGCCGTCCCGCTCCGCCACCACAAACCGGTCAATTTCGGTTTCCAGCATTTCCCGGGAGCGGCGAACCAGCACGCCCTGCTCTTCCAGCGGCTGAATCAGCTCCAGAATGCCCCCGATATCTTCTACCCGCGCCTGGCGAATCTGTTCGTAGTTATCACCGCTGACCAGGGTGCCGGAACCATCGCGGGTAAACAGCTCCTCCAGCAGGGCGCCGTCTTCGACATAACTGATGATGTGGGCACGCCGAACGCCTTTGACACAGGCATCGCAGGCGGCCTTGAGCAGGGCCGCGTCGTGGCCGGTGACGGCATTGTCGTTCAGGCGTTCGGACGCCTGACGGGCGGACAACTCACGTATCAGGCTGCCATCTTCTTCAAGCAGGCCTTCGTCGTCGATGAAGACAATCAGCTTCTCCGCCTGCAGCGCCGCGGCCACCTGGCTGCCAACATCCTCATAGGAAAGGTTGAAGGCATCACCGGTGGGCGAATAGCCCATTGGCGGCAGCAAAACAATATGCCCCAGCTCCAGCAATTGCTCGATGCCTCGGGTATCAACACGGCGGACGCGGCCGGTGTAGCCAAAATCAATGCCATCCAGCACGCCAACGGGTTTGGCGGTGACGTAGTTGCCGCTGCTGACCCGAATCCGGGCGTTATGCATGGGTGAGTTCACCAACCCCATGGAGAGCTGGCTTTCCAGGTAGGCCCTGAGCCCGCCAATGGCTTCCATAACCATCGGCAGATGGTTATCGGGGGTGATGCGCAAGCCCCGTGCGAAGGAGGATTCCAGGCCGGCATCATCCAGTCGCGACTGAATCTGGGGGCGGCCACCGAACGCCACCACCAACTTGACGCCAAGGCTGCCGAGCAAAGCGATGTCGTGGATGATGTTGATAAAATTGCGGTGCTCGATGGCATCCCCGGGCATGGTCAGGACGACGGTTCGGCCGCGATGGGCGTTGATGTACGGAGAGGAATGGCGGAATCCGTGCAGCCAGTCGTTTGATTTCAAACCTTTATTCCTTATACCCTGATAATGCTTGCCAAGAATGGAGAATGCCGGGACGGTTTTCCGCCCGCCTTACCGTTAGTCTACTCAAAGACAGAACCTTTTGATCAATCCCTTGAGGATATCCACCGTCGGCTGTAACTGGGACAGTTCAAGAAACTCGTCCGGCTGGTGCGCCTGGTCGATCGAACCTGGCCCCATCACCAGGGTCTCCAACCCCAGCTGCTGCAGCCAGGGTGCCTCCGTGGCAAAAGCAACGGCGTGTGCCGTGTGGCCCGTGAGTTTCTCACAGGCTTTGACCAGAGCGGCGTCGGCCGGGGTTTCAAACGGCGGTACGCCGTCAAACAGGGGGGCAAACGTGAGTTTGAGTTCCCGCCGCTCGGCCAGAGGCTGCATCCGGTCAAGAATCGCCTGGCGCAGGGTCTCCATGTTCATGCCCGGCAGCGGACGCAGGTCGAAGTGCAATTCGCATTGGGCGCAGATGCGATTGGGATTGTCACCACCGTGGATACAGCCCAGGTTCAGGGTGGGCACCTGTACCTCGAAGTTGGGGTTGCGGTACTTTTCCTGCCATTCGCTGCGCAGGGCCAGAAGTTCGCCGAGCGCCTCGTGCATGCCTTCCAGCGCGTTGCGGCCCAGGGCCGGGTTGGAGGAATGGCCCGATTGCCCGTCAAACCGCAACCGCTCCATCATGATGCCCTTGTGCATGCGCACTGGTTTGAGATTGGTGGGCTCGCCGATCACCGCGTAACGGGCTTTCGGTTTGCCAGCTTCTGCCAGTGCCCGGGCGCCATTCATCGAGCTTTCTTCGTCAGCAGTGGCCAGGATAATCAGCGGCTGCTGCAAGGGCTCGCCGGCAAAGGCTCTGGCGGCTTCAATGGCCAGCGGGAAAAAGCCCTTCATGTCGCAGGTGCCCAGACCGTACCAGCGGTTGTCCTTTTCCGTGAGACTGAACGGATCACTTTGCCAGCGTTTGTCGTCAAACGGTACGGTGTCGGTATGGCCTGAGAGTACCAGTCCACCCGGACCGCTACCCAGAGTGGCGATCAGATTGAACTTGCCGGGCATGCCCGGCACTTCCATGATCTCGACGGTAAACCCCAGGGGTTCGAGCCACTCTGCCAGCAGGCGGACCACACCTTCGTTACTGTGATCCCACTCCGGCGAGGCACTGCTGATGGATGGCAATGAAATCAGCCGGGCCAGCATTTCCCTGATACCCGGCACCCCTGTGCTTGCACTTGCGGTCACTTATTGCCTCCCGTCCCGGCGCTATTCCGGGCGGCCCCGGCGCCAGACTTCAAATTGTGTAATGGCACGAATCAGAATGGGGTACGCCACTTCGCCCCCGGCCACTGTGCGGGCGATTTCCATATCCCGCTCGCCAACGCTGACCAGTCGCCCCTCAACCTGGTTTTCATTCGAGAGCGTAACCTTTACGCGCCGGCCAAGCCAGGTATTGGCGTTCTCAACACTGTCAGGGTACCACTGCTCAAAATCCGGGTCTTCCGGCGGTACCACAGGCTCCATTGCCTGCGCAGGCAATGCTGGTTCCACCCGTTGCATTTCGGTCAGGTACACATCCGGCACGGTGGCACCGTTATAGGATACGCGCAGGCTGACGGTGTTTTCCGAATCGGTGCGTACGGGCAGCCCGAAGGTTTCCGAGCCGGGTGCAAGCATCATGGTCACCTCACCCCCTTCGGTCAGCCATTGCCGATACAGTGCCAGCAATTGCGGACTGGCTTCCAGGCCCCGAGCCTGCAGCCCTTTCTCCAATGCCGCGACACCCCGCCCGGCCCAGTCGCTGACCTCCAGCCCGGTCTCGCGGGCACAATAGGCAGAGAGGCGGCGCATCAGACCCGCGTCACGAACGGTCAGTTGCAGTGGCCCGGCCCCCATGGAGGCCGGGTCGGCCAGATTGCCCATGGTCAGTCTGGCGTCTGGCCAAACCAGCTCCAGGCTTCCGGTTTCACGGGTATTCAGTTCAAAACGCAGGGCATCGGGGGTCTGCTCCAGCAACATGTCGCCCCGGATATCAGGAATCCCCATACGCATCAAATCCCCACTACCCAGTTGCTGCCTTGGGTCCGGCGCACAGGACAGATTGGCTAGCGGGGCCTGGGCAGTTTCATCCGGCGCCGCCGTCACCCAGTTCCGGAACATGGTAGGCTCCAGCGTAATGCTGGCGCGCTCAACGGACAGCCGCCAACTGGCCGGCAAGCTGTCCGGGCTCATCAGTGTGGTCAACAGAGCGATTGGAGAGCCGGTTTCCAGTTCAATCAGGTCCATCTGCAATGGCTGAGTAAGCTGGAAGTCCTCCCAGTGCGCCTGCCGGAGGATGACCCGGCCATCCACAGAGGAGCTGATGCTCCCCCGCTCGAGTACACCGGATTCCGATAGTACCGTGCGCGCCTCTGCCAGACGCTGGTCCGTCAGCCACCAGACGCCAGCTTTAAAGCCGGCGAAGGCCACTATTCCTGTGATAACGAGAAATGACAGCAGGCGTTTCATCCGGTAACTCCCGGCCAGAAGTATCAGTTACGGGAAATCAGCGTACCGACCCCCTCGTCGGTGAAGATTTCCAGCAGGCAGGCGTGGGCGACACGTCCGTCGATGATGTGGGAGGTGCGCACGCCGTTTTCCACCGCACTCAGGGCACAGCGGATTTTTGGCAACATACCGCCATGGATGGTGCCGTCTTCAATCAGATCGTTCACCTGCTGGGCGGTCAGGCCGGTCAGCACTTTGTCCTCCTTGCTCTTGAGGCCGGAGACATTGGTCAGCAGGATCAGCTTTTCCGCCTTCATGGCTTCTGCCACCTTGCCGGCTACCAGGTCCGCATTGATGTTGTAGGAAGCGCCATCCGGCCCGACACCGATGGGCGCGATAACCGGGATCACGTTGCTGCGGGTCAGCATGTCGATAACATCCACGTTGACGCTTGCCACCTCGCCAACATGGCCAATATCGATGATTTCAGGCCGCTCCAGCTCCGGCGAGCGATTGACCACTTCCAGCTTCCGGGCCCGGATCAGATTGGCATCCTTACCGGTCAGGCCCACCGCGGTGCCGCCGTGGGCATTGATCAGGGAAACGATTTCTTTGTTCACCTGGCCGCCGAGCACCATTTCGACCACGTCCATGGTCTCCGCATCGGTAACCCGCATGCCGTTAACAAAGCGGGACTGGATATTCAGGCGTTCCAGCAGCTCTCCGATCTGGGGGCCGCCGCCGTGAACCACGATAGGGTTGATCCCCACCAGCTTCATCAGCACCACGTCCCGGGCGAAACTGCTTTTCAGGTCTTCGTTCTCCATGGCGTTGCCGCCGTATTTGATCACGACCGTCTTGCCGGTAAACCGTTGGATATAGGGCAGGCCCCGGCTCAGTACCGAGGCCACCTGCATTGCTGTTTCACGATCCAGCGCCATGATGTTGTGTTAATCCTTACGACAGTAATGGGTTTCAGAATTCCGCCACCAGGTCTGGTGCCGCTTTCTGCAGTTGCTCCCGGAACACGGATTTGATCCGCTCCAGTGCCTGTTCTGTTTCGGCTTCAAAGCGCAGAACCAGAACCGGCGTGGTATTGGACGCACGGCATAGCCCCCAGCCATCGGCATAATCTACCCGAATGCCATCGATGGTACTGATATTGCCGTCACCAAAATCCGCCTGCTGACCTAGCCGTTCAATGATGGCGAACTTGTCGCTCTCGGTCACCTCGACATTCAGCTCAGGGGTACTGATATCCTCGGGGAAGTCTTCAAAGACTTCATCGGAGTGACGATCCTCAATGCCCAGGATTTCCAGCAGCCGGGCAGCCGAGTAAAGGCCATCGTCAAAGCCGTACCAGCGTTCGCCGAAGAAGATGTGTCCGCTCATTTCGCCCGCCAGCAGGGCGCCGGTTTCCTTCATTTTCGCTTTCATCAGGGAATGGCCGGTTTTCCACATGATCGGGCGCCCTCCAGCTTCCGAGATCACGCTGGCCAGCCGGCGGCTGCACTTCACGTCATAGAGCACATCCGCGCCGGGATTGCGGGACACCACATCCCTGGCAAAGAGCATCAGCAGGCGATCCGGCCAGATGATCTTGCCGGTATTGGTAACCACGCCCAGACGATCACCATCGCCATCAAAGGCCAGCCCGATATCGGCGCCGGTCTCCTTAACCTTGGCAATCAGGTCCTGCAGGTTCGCGGGTTTGCCGGGGTCCGGGTGATGATTCGGGAAATCACCGTCCACTTCACAATACAGTGGCGTGACTTCACAGCCCAGCTCCTCAACCAGCATGGGGCCCAGCTCTCCGGCAATGCCGTTACCGGCATCGACCACCACTTTCAACGGCGCCGCCACAGCAATATCACCGACGATACGGTCCAGATAGGCGCGGCGTACGTCGTCCCGGGATTGCTCACCCTGCCCTCTGGCAAGGTCGGCGGTCTGGATGCGCTGGTACAGCTTCTGGATAGCTTCACCAGACAGGGTCTCTCCGCCCAGCATGATCTTCAGGCCGTTATAGTTGGCTGGATTATGGCTACCGGTCACCATAACGCCAGAACCGGTCTGCAGGTGATGGGTTGCAAAGTACAGCACCGGCGTAGGTATGGCCCCCAGGTGAATGATGTTACAACCGGTCGCCATGATGCCGCGCCCCAGGGCATCAGCCAATTCCGGACTGGAGTGCCGGCCATCGTAGCCAATACAGATATCTGTGACACCACGCTCGGTCGCTTCCGAGCCGATCGCGCGACCAATGACTTCAACCACCTCTGCCGAAAGGGTCTGACCGACGATGCCCCGGATGTCATAGGCGCGGAAGATTTCCGGGTTGATCTGAACCGAAGGCACCTCGGCCTCAGCCACTTCAGGAATGTCCTCGTCGAACAGGGAATCCTCGGAGCCACCAAAGCCGAGCACATCCTCGTCACCATCGAGCATGTCAATGTCCGGCATATCCTTGTCCTGAAACAGCGGTTCATCCTCCGCCGTCGCTGCCTTGCGGCGGGCAGGAGCCGCTTTGGGCGCAGCCGACTCCGCGGCCTTGGCCACCCGCTTCTCAACCATCTGCGACAGACGGAACAGCACTTCTCCGGTGGACGCCACCATATCCCAGCGCAGAGCCGGCAGTTTCATCCGCTCGCCTCCGAACACCTTGTGGGCCCACTGAATGAGCGCGGTCACATCCTGACGTATTCCACGCTGAGCGTTGCCAAGAAGCATCCAGACCAGAACCGCCGCCACCAGCGCAGGCACCCCCACCAGAATCGCCAGGAGAATGGTGCTTACCGGCGCCACCGGTGCCGAGGCGGGTTGGTAACGGACAGACCAGTCCGGGTTGATCAGGGTGCGAGACAGCTCAGGGCCGCTGCCGTTACCGGCGCTGGCCACCGTTCGTGAAGCGCCGGACACGGATTGGACCAGTGACAGCTGGCCCCCGAGTTGCGGGTTACTCACGGCCAGCATTGGCCGTATGTGGGAGGCTTCAAAAACCGCCAGCACGCTACCAACCACGGCATCGCTTGTGGGATGACGCACTGCCGCGGCAAATTGCAGATACCACTGATTGTCGCGGGGGAAGGCGTCCGGCAACAGGTTCTGTCCATTTTCTGCCCGCCGGGCCAGTTCCAGGCCCGCAAATCCCAGCAGGGTATCGCCGTTACCGGTCCGGGGCACTTCCCGGTAAGGGAAGACAAACACCTGAGCGGAACCGGGCAGCGCCGTTTGCAATTGTCCGGCGAGATTGGCCAGATCAGACCGCTCGGCCAGAGCAAGGGCAGCGTAACGCTGGTTCGCCACCGCCCGAACCTGTTCCTGCAGCGCCGTCAGTGACTGATTCAGGCGACGTTGCGCAGTGTCTACTTCCATGGCGCTGGCCGCCTCATAGCGGGCCTCTCCCGCGGGCACCACCACCAGAAAGTGGGCCAGCACCACCGCGACCACGCCGGCCACCAGCACCACCAGCGATTGGTTCAACCCGACCGATCCGAGTTTCTTTAAACCGGAGCCAGCGGCTTCTTTTGACGTTTTGGACGGTTTCTGTTTCTTTCCGGGTTTCTTGTCCGGCTGCTCATCACCGGAAGACGCGTTGGTTTTTTTCTTGGCGAATTTCATAATGCATCCCGCAGTTATTTTCTTTCCCGGATAGGTCTGTATCCGCTGAGTATAGACGCCGGCCAGTTATCTCGCTGCCAGGTAAAGATGCCCGACTCAGTGGCTCCCGGTGGAGCCAAAGCCACCTTCACCCCGGTCACTGGCATCAAATTCGGTCACAATCTCGAACTCCGCCTGTACCACAGGCACCAGCACCATCTGGGCAATACGTTCGCCCACCTCGATGGTGAATGGCGTCTGGCCCCGGTTCCAGCAGGACACCATCAACTCGCCCTGATAGTCGGAATCGATCAACCCCACCAGATTGCCGAGCACGATCCCATGCTTGTGTCCGAGCCCGCTCCGGGGCAGGATCATGGCAGCCAACCCCGGGTCGGCAATATGCACAGACAGGCCGGTGGGAATCAGGTGGGTCTCACCCGGCATAACGGTCTTGGCTTCCTTTAATGCCGCCCGGAGATCAAGGCCTGCAGAGCCTTCCGTAGCGTATTCGGGAAACGGAATCGCGGTACCAATGCGATCATCCAGAACCCGTACCTCAAACTTTCTTTTACTCATGCCTGTTCAATCCTGTTGCTGTGGTCTGCAATCAACGCCACCAGACGGGCAGCGATCGCCTGTTTGCTGTCCGGCCCGATGGATTCCGAACCCTCAGGCCAGAACACCGTAACCGCATTTCGATCGCTGCTGAAGCCGAGCCCGGGCACGGACACATCGTTGGCGACAATCATATTGAGTTTCTTGCGCTGCATCTTGTCGGTCGCATAGCGCGCCACATCCGTAGTCTCGGCCGCAAAGCCGACCGTGAAAGGCGCATCAGCCCTGGCTGCGATGGTCGCCAGGGTATCGGGGTTACGGACCAGCGCCAGGCTCATGTTGTCGTTGGTTTTCTTGATTTTCTCGCTGGCGAACACCTCGGGCCGGTAATCTGCCACCGCGGCCGTGGCGATAAAGATATCGCAGCCTTCATCGACCGCCTTGCTGGCGGCTTCCAGCATCTCCTGAGCGGTGCCGACAGGCCGGACATCAACCCCCGCTGGGGCCGACAGACTGACAGGTCCACTGACAAGCACCACCTTGGCTCCCGCGGCAACGGCTGCACCGGCCAGGGCATAGCCCATCTTGCCCGAGCTGTGATTGGTAATGTAGCGCACCGGATCGATCGGCTCCCGGGTTGGCCCGGCCGTGATCACCAACCGTTTGCCTGACAGCGGCCCGGTAGTTTCAACCACGCCCTCTCCGTTTACCAGACGAGCCAGACGTTCCGGCTCAAGCATGCGCCCAGGACCGGTATCACCGCAGGCCTGTTCGCCCTGGTCCGGTCCCCAGACGGTAATCTGCGGGTCTTCCGTCAACAGCGCCAGATTCCGCTGGGTACGGAAGTTCTTCCACATGGCCTGGTTCATTGCGGGGGCCAACGCTATCGGCGCTTCGGTGGCGCAACAGACCGTGGTCAACAGGTCATCGGCCAGCCCATGGGCCAGACGGGCCATAAAATCCGCAGACGCCGGCGCTACCACAACCTGATCGGCCCACTTGGCCAGCTCGATGTGCCCCATGCCAGCCTCGGCTTCCGGGTCAAGCAGCGAGGAGCGCACCGGTTCGCCGCTCAGAGCCTGATAGGTCAGCGGCGCAACAAATGCCTCCGCCCCCCGGGTCATGACAACCCGGACTTCGTGCCCCGCTTTTTTCAGCAGTCGAACCAGCTCCGCACTTTTATAGGCGGCGATACCACCGGTAATTCCCAACAATATTCGCTTGGCGGTCATGCGGGCTCCGTAATCCCGTAAAATGAAAGAGTTATAAGATAGCATGCCGAGCGCAGACGGACAGCCCGCCAGAACCCCTGTTCGTTTACCAAATGTTACCTTTTGGAGTAACCTTTGTAATTTCGAGAACCCGGTGCAGGACGCACTCCCCCGAAACCAGCAAGGAAGCAAACATGCCACCCAGCCATTGGCCCGCCGATGAGCGGCCCCGTGAGCGATTGCTCACTCACGGCCCTGAATCATTGTCAGATGCCGAACTCCTGGCCATTTTCCTGCGTACCGGTACCACCGGCATGCCGGTGATGGCCCTGGCCCGACACCTGATCACCGAATTTTCCGGACTGCGCGGCCTGATGACCGCTTCCCGCCGACAATTCTGCGAGGTCAAAGGCCTGGGCACCGCCAAATATGCCCAGGTGCAGGCTGCCATGGAAATGGCGAGGCGAGTGATGGACGAGCCGCTGCGCCAGGGCGATCCGCTGCGCTCACCGGAAGATACCCGGCGCTTTCTCACCAGCCGCCTGGGCACTTATCCTCATGAAGTGTTCGCCGGCCTGTTCCTGGATAACCGTCACCGGGTCATCCAGTACCGGGAACTGTTCCGGGGTACGATAGACGGCGCAGCGGTTTACCCCCGGGAGGTGGTGCGCCAGGCTCTGGAGGACAATGCCGCCGCAGTCATCTTTGCCCACAACCATCCGTCAGGCGTGGCCGAGCCAAGCCAGGCTGACATTTCCCTGACCCGCCGGCTGAAAGAGGCCCTGGGACTGGTCGATATCAGGGTTCTTGACCATATGGTTATCGGCCACGGTGAGGTAATATCCCTTGCTGAACGAGGATTGATGTAGCCCCGTGAAGGATACCGCTCCGAAACTGGCCAAATTCCCAACAATTTTTTGCGTTGGTCGGCCAGTTCTGGTATAAAAGCGTCCCTTTCTGGCGGCGTCTGGCGAGCAGCGTTCTGTTTCAGAAGCGCAAACCGGCAGCAGGTATGGCTCCGGAGCAACCAGAGACGCATTAAAAACGAATTCGTATTGATAGAGACCATTGCTCAGGTCGGAGGCAAGTATGTCCAGAGTTTGTCAGGTTACCGGTAAGCGTCCGGTTACCGGTAACAACGTTTCCCACGCGATGAACCACACTCGTCGTCGTTTTCTGCCGAATCTGCAGAACCACCGTTTCTGGGTTGAGTCCGAGAAGCGTTTCGTGAAGCTGCGCGTTTCCACCAAGGGCATGCGCATCATCGACAAAAAAGGCATTGACGCTGTGCTGGCCGATCTTCGTGCCCGCGGCGAGAAAGTTTAAGGAGCCGCATCATGCGCGAGAAAATCAAGCTGGTATCTTCAGCAGGCACTGGTCACTTCTACACGACCAAAAAGAACAAGCGTAACACCCCGGAAAAAATCGAGATCAAAAAGTACGATCCGGTTGTCCGTAAGCACGTTGCGTACAAGGAAGCCAAGATCAAGTAATTGATCCTGCCTCCACAAAAAACCCGGCATCTGCCGGGTTTTTTATTGCCTGGACGCATCAGACAAGACTCAGAATGTTTCCAGATAGCCTTTGGGCAGCGCCACATCCATGGCAATGGGAAGGTGGTCGGAAACCGGATAGCTCACCACTTCAGAGCGCCGGATTTCCAGAGAGGGACTGACAAGAATATGGTCAAGCGCCTTTTCCGGGCGCCAGCTCGGGAAGCTGTGCGCGGTGTCGGGCAGCGGAATCAGATCGGTTTCTTTCAGCGGTGTTCGTGTCAGCAACTGCTCTGCATGGGCATTCATATCCCCCATCAGCACCACATGCCGATAGCTCGCAATCTGCTCACGGATAAAGCCAAGTTGCTTCTGCTGGGCCGACTTGCTGAGAGAGAGATGCATCAGCACCAGTACCAGCGGGTCTTCCTCATCCCCGTAGCGCGCAATGATGGCGCCACGTCCGGGAATCAGTCCCGGCAACTTGTGTTCAGTGACATCCAGCGGGCGGAAACGGCTCAACAGGCCATTACTGTGCTGGGCAATCTGGCCGAGGTTACGATTTAATTGCTGATACCAGTAAGGAATCCCGGCCGCCTCGGCCAGGTATTGCACTTGATTGATGTAACCACTGCGGAGACTGCCGCCATCACACTCCTGCAGGGCAACCACATCATACTGGCTGAGCAGGGTGGCAATCCGATCCAGGTTTTCGTAGCGCCGGCGATTGGGCAGAAAATGCTGCCAGCTGCGGGTCAGGTAATGGTGATAGGACGAAGTGTTGATACCAACCTGAATATTGAAAGTCAGTAGCCGGATGTGCCTGTGAGCTTCAAACTCCGGCACATGCTCGCTCCCGGAACAAGTGCCCCGGGAGCTTTCCTGGTTTCTGAGTATACCGTTCAGCTGGTTACGGATTCGCTTGTACATTATCAGCCGCTTCTCCGGTCAGCCCATCCAGCGCCCGGCGAACCGCATGGCGCCTTACTCAGACCCGCTGCGCTCTTTTTCCGCCAGATACTCGACCACCTTCAGGGTGTTTTCGTGACTACCCGCCATGGAGGCACTTACCACGTACTTGCCATCAACCAGCATAGTCGGTGTACCGGTAATGCGCGCGCCACGAATCTTGGCCTGGGCCTGCTGCACTCTGGCACGCACCCCGAAACTGTTGTAGTTTTCCAGAAACTTCTCGGCGTTCACGCCATACCCGGCAACAAAATCAGCCAGAGCTTCCGGGGTATTGAGGGGACGGCGCTCTCCGGCCAGGGCATCGAACAGCGCGTCATGCACCTTGTCCAGCTCGCCCATCGCCTCAAGGGCATAGAATGCGTAGGCATGCGGCTCCCAGCTGCGACCCAGTGCCGCTGGCAGCTTCACATAGTTGATGTAGTCCGGAGCCTCCGCTTCCCAGGCTTCAGCCAGCGGCTTGAAGTTGTAGCAGTGCGGACAGCCGTACCAGAAGACTTCCGCCACTTCGACACCGTTATCCGATGCCGTTCTTACCGGATTATCCAGTACCCGGTAATGCTCTCCGGCCACCCAGGGCTGGGCATTGACCAGGGAAGCGGCAGACAACAGTGAAAGTGCCAGAACGGCGGAAGACGTCAGGGTTCTGATCATCGGGAATCTCCGTGCCATCAATGAATTTTAACGGGGATTATGACCCAGGGATGCGGAAAAGTTCCACCGGAGGGCCAAAGGAATGCGTTACCGAACGGTTAGGTATTATGAATACCGGATACCAAAAACCCCGCCGAGGCGGGGTTTTCAGTCGTAACTGACGGCTGTCGATCAGTTCAGGCCGGATACGTAGCTGGCGACCGCCTCAATCTCAGCGTCTGTCAGCTTGGAGGCAACATCCATCATGATGCCGGCATTCGCGCCTCCAGCACGCTCACCCGCCCGGTAAGCCTTCAACTGCTTGATAACATATTCTGCAGTCTGCCCGCCCAACGCAGGGTAACCTGCCGGCTCGTTGCCAATGCCGGAGGGGTTATGGCAACCGGAACAGGCCGGTACACCAGAGGCCATATTGCCGCCGCGGTACAGTGCCTGACCCTGCTCAACCAGATCCGGATTGGCCTGACCAACAACCATTTCCTGGCTGTTGAAGTAGGCAGCCAGATCCTGCAAATCCTGATCGGACATGGCGTTGAGCAGGCCCGTCATTTCAGGAATGGCACGATCCCCGGATTTGATGTCAACCAGCTGGTTGTACAGATATTTCTCGCCCAGACCGGACAGTTTCGGATACACAGCCATTACCGGCTTGGCTCCGCCCTGACCATGACAGCCCGCACACACTGCTGCGTTCTGTTCACCCGCTGCCGGATCTCCTGCCCCGTGAGCCATCGCTGTAAGGCCAACTCCGAGAACAACTCCTGCGATCAGTCTTTTCATGCTCGCTCCGCTTCTCTCATCTTTGCATCTTGAAAGTATTCTTCGTTGTGCAGCCGGCAGGCACTGGGTCGTCAGGCGCAAAACCGGGGCATACAGCGGCAACGCGAGGCGTCCCGCCGGAAATTGGTGTAGCATTATACATTAATCGCCGATAACTGAAATCCAAAGGAACACCAACCGTCGTGGACCCTGATCTGACTCAAAAAAGCCTCTCGTTCAACAGCGCCCGTTTTCTCATCAGCGCCTCCAAACTGGACGAATGCCCCCCCGACCATGGCGCTGAAGTTGCCTTTGCCGGCCGCTCCAATGCGGGCAAATCCAGCGCCCTGAACGCTATCACCGCCAACGGCAAACTGGCCCGCACCAGTAAAACGCCCGGCCGGACCCGGCTGATCAACTTTTTCAGCCTGAACCGGGAACATGCCCGTCTGGTCGACCTGCCCGGTTACGGCTATGCGAAAGTGTCCCGGGACATGAAAGACGACTGGCAACAGCATCTCGGCCATTACCTGAATGATCGCCGCTGCCTGCGTGGCCTGGTTCTGGTGATGGACATCCGGCACCCGCTCACAGATTTCGACCAGATGATGGTGGAATGGTGTGAACATAACCACCTCCCGCTCATGATTCTGGCCACGAAGGCCGACAAACTGAAGTTTGGTCAGGCAAAAACCGCCATGCTGGGTATCGCGAAAAAGCTGAAGGAATATCAATGTGTGGAGCACCTCATCATGTTCTCCGCCACCTCCAAGCGCGGAGTCGACGAGTGCCGGGAAGCGCTGACCCACTGGCTGGAAGCCTCGGAACAGGCGCCGGTTGAGGCATAAAAAGCCGGCCTGAAGAAGACAGGCCGGTGAAAACGTCAGGGTTTGCGACGTGCTATGTGCCTCTGCAACCACAGAGGCCGAAAACCTGAGAACTCACTCAGGAGACGCAGGGAGTGTCCGGTTCCCAACGTCATCAGCTGTGACTGCGCCGCATTCAAAAAGTTCAATATCAGATCAAACTTTGACCAGACCAGCCAGGCTCATGCCTCAACGCCAGAGATACCCTGGGCCTCAGGCAAGGTAGGACGGTATTTTTCTCGCAATGCCAGCACCCGTTCACGATACTCCGGCGTGAGATAGGGCACTTCCAGGGTAAGCACCTGATAGATCCCCTGTTTTAACTCGGTCAGGGACAGACTGGCAGGCTCCTCGGCCGCATGAGCCGTCTTCAGGAAAGCCATCCAGTTGGTAATCACCAGCCAGACATTCAGTGACATGGCCGAACGCAGATCCTCCGGCTGAGGCTGGATAATGCCGGCATCCGCCAGCTTTGCGAAGATCCGGTTGATGGCCGCCAGACAGCGATTGGTAAACTCCCGGTAGTCCTGGCGCAGCCGCGGGTCACTGTCGAGCAGGTATTCCAGATCCCGGTGGAAGAAGCGATAGCTCCAGAGGCCGTCAAACACCGACTCCAGATAGAAGGTCATATCCTCCAGGGTGATCGGTCGGTCTTCCGGAATATCCAGGTAGTAGTCCACCAGCTTTTCATATTCCTGGAAAATCTCGTAGATGATGTCGGACTTGTTGCGGAAGTGGTAATACAGATTACCCGGCGATATCGCCAGGTGCGCGGCAATGTGATTGGTGGTGATGTTGCGCTCACCCTTGTCATTAAACAGCTCCAGGCTGGATAACAGTATCTTGTCTCTGGTTTTCATCGTCATGCCGGTGTTTGTTGTTATCAGTGTCACGGATGGCCTAAAGAGCCATCCGGCTTTCTTGACTGCCTAGAGTATATACTCTAATAATAGCCTCAAGCGCAAATCGCACAGATTTTGGCCAACGACAATAACCGACTGCCAGCGCCTGTCGCTCCAGGCAGTCAGGGGGAGAAAACCATGGGTGCCACCGTCGTCCAGCTCACCGAGAGCAAAAAGCAGATCCAGCACACGCATCGCGTCTTTGAGGACCAGAAGAAGGCGTTCCGCAACAACCCGATGCCGTCCCTGACCGAGCGCAAAGAGAACCTCAAGCGCCTGAAACGGGCGCTACTGGCCCATCAGGATCGCCTGGTCGAGGCCATCGATCGGGATTTCAGCTGTCGCTCCAAAGACGAATCCCTGATCGCCGAAGTCATGCCGTCTATTCAGGGCATCAATTACACGCTGAAGAATCTCGGCGACTGGATGAAGCCCTCCAAACGCCATGTTTCGGTTCTGTTCCAGCCCGCCAGCAACAAGGTTTACTACCAGCCCAAAGGGGTTGTAGGCGTCATCGTGCCCTGGAATTACCCTCTGTATCTGGCAGTCGGTCCACTGGTCGCTTCCCTGGCGGCTGGCAACCGCACCATGATCAAGATGTCGGAATTCACTCCGCACACGTCGGCCCTGTTCAAGGAGATCATCGAGTCGATGTTCCCGGAGGATCTGGTGTCGGTGATCACTGGCGAGGCCGATGTGGCGGCCGATTTCTCCCAACGGCCTTTCGATCACCTGCTGTTTACCGGTTCTACTTCGGTGGGCAAGCTGGTGATGCGCGCGGCAGCCGAAAACCTGACACCGGTAACTCTTGAGCTCGGCGGCAAATCCCCGGCCATTGTTTCGCCGGATGTGCCGATGGAAGATGCGGCCCAGCGTATCGCCTTCGGCAAAGCCTTCAATGCTGGCCAGACCTGCGTGGCACCGGACTATGTGCTCTGCCCTGCCGACCGGGTGCAGGCGTTCGTGGATGAATTCCGGGCGCGGTTCGCCGAGATGTACCCGAGCCTGCGGGATAACGACGACTACACGGCCATCATCAATGAACGCCAGTACAATCGTTTGCAGGGCTATCTGGAAGATGCCAGGGCCAAGGGGGCTGAACTGGTGGAGATCAATCCCGCCAACGAGAACATGAAGGACGGTACCCGGAAGATTCCGCTGACACTGGTGCTGAAGACCACGCCGGACATGAAGGTGATGCAGGATGAAATTTTCGGCCCGATCCTGCCGGTCATCAGTTACGGCAGTCTGGACGAGGCGATCCATTACATCAATGACCGGCCACGGCCGCTGGCGCTGTATTTCTTTGGCTATGACAAGTCCCACCAGCAGCATGTGGTGGACAACACCCATTCCGGCGGCATGTGCATCAATGATGCCCTGATGCACGTGGCCCAGGACGACCTGCCGTTCGGCGGGATTGGTGATTCCGGTATGGGGCACTATCACGGTAAGGAAGGCTTCCTGACCTTCTCTCATCACCGGGCGATTTTTACCAAGCAGAAGTTCAACAGCGGCAAATACGTGTATGCGCCCCATGGTACGGCGGCGCATCGGTTGGTATATAAGCTGTTTATTCGTTAATCAGAGAACACCACTTCTCTCCAGCCCCAGCCTTCGGACTGGGTGCAGGCCGGCGGGAGGGAGGTCTTTCCGGGACACGCCGTAAATACTTCCCTGTAGGCTTGAGCAAAACATCCCTGTTTTGCACAGTCCCGGAAAGACCTCCCTCCCACCGGCGATCAAACGTTTCGCAACGCGCAAAAAAAAGATAACAAAACGGCCAACAATCAGATGACAGACCCAGTTTCGACAGACAGCTCGCCCAACGCATCCTCTCTGGACCGCCGCAGTTTCCTCAAAACCGGTTTAGGCGGCGCGGTGTTCCTGAGCACCATCAGCCTCTCTGCCGGGCTAACCGGCTGCGCTACGGCCCCCGCAGGCCGGGTCAGCGCGGTCGACAGCCGCATGGACGCCCGCTACCAGTTCCAGTTTCTGAGCCGGGATGACATCGCCCTGTTCGAGGCCCTGTTGCCGGCCATGTTTGCCGGAGCTCTGCCGGAGGAACCGAACCAGCGTCGCTTTGCCATTGCCGGCACGATTGAACGGATCGACCAGGGCATTGTGAAGTTCGGCCCGGCGAATCAGCAGGAGCTGCGCAAGCTCTTTGATCTGCTTAACTTCGCTCCCACCCGGATCGCCCTGGCCCGGGTATGGTCAGACTGGCCTTCAGTCAGTACCGCCGATGCCGACGCGTTTCTGCGGCGCTGGCGCGACAGCCGGATCGGACTTTTGAATAACGGCTACATTGCCCTGACCAAGATCGGCAACGTCGCCTTCTATGGGCATGAAGACCACTGGCACCTGTCTGGTTATCCGGGGCCTCCCGCCTGGATGGTAGATGCCTTGCCACAGTTCAAACCTGCCGTCTGAGAAACCCCGGATACCCATCGTATTGAGGAGCGAAGTATGTCCATGAACGATCCCATTGCCCGGGGACTGGCTGCCGGCTGGAATGTGACCGATGCCAGCAAACTGAGCGAAAACCGCACAGTAGAGGCGGATGTTGTGGTTATCGGTACCGGTGCCGGAGGTGGCACAACCGCGGAGATCCTCGCCCGTCAGGGGCTGTCCGTGATTCTGGTGGAAGAGGGTCGACTGTATTATCAGAAAGACTTCAAGATGGACGAGCTGACGTCCTATGCCAATCTGTACCAGGAAGGCATGAGCCGGGTCACCGCCGATGGCGCCATCGCGATTTTGCAGGGCCGCTGTGTCGGCGGCTCCACCACGGTAAACTGGACCAGCAGCTTCCGCACACCGGACGAAACGCTCACCTACTGGAGCCAGGAGCTCGGCCTCGAAGGACTGGCGCCGGACGCCATGGCCCCCTGGTTTGAGGGCCGTGAGCAGCGCCACAACATGGCGCCCTGGGAAACCCCACCCAACCTGAACAACGACATCCTGCGCCAGGGCTGCGAAAAGCTCGGCTACTCCTGGCAGGTAATCCCAAGAAACGTCAAAGGCTGCTGGAACAGCGGTTACTGCGGCGTAGGCTGCCCCACCAACGCCAAACAGGGGGCACTACTCACCACCATCCCGGGCGCACTGGATCACAAGGCACAGCTCTTCCACGGTCTGCGGGCAGAACGCCTGGTGATGAGTCAGGACCGGATCGACCACCTGCTCGCCTCCGCCATGGGCCCGGACGGCGTCACCCCATCCGGCGTCACGATCACCCTGAAAGCCCGGCAATTCGTGGTCGCCGCCAGCGCCATTGGCTCCCCCGGCCTGCTGCTTCGCTCGCAGTTGCCCGACCCTTACCAGCGCGTGGGCAAGCGATCCTTCATCCATCCGGTCAACGCCACCGTCGCCCGCATGCCGGCGAAAATCGACCCGTTCTACGGCGCTCCCCAGTCCATCTACTCGGACGAATTTAACTTCAAGGCAGGCACCGACGGCCCGGCAGGTTACAAACTGGAAGTACCGCCCCTGCACCCGGCCATGGCAGCCGGCGTGGTACCCGGCCACGGCCAGCCACAGCGAGACAACCTGGGCCAGCTGCCCTGGATGCAATCCGTCATCGCCCTGCTGCGCGACGGCTTCCACCCGGACAGCCCGGGCGGCACAGTGTCACTCAGAGACGACGGCAGCCCGGTACTGGACTACCCGATCACCGACTACCTCTGGCAAGGCTTGCGCAAGGCCTACCTCACCATGGCCGAAATCCAGTTCGCCGCCGGCGCCGAAGCCGTCCAGGCCATGCACCTGGACTCCGACTGGTACACCAGTTGGAACCAGGCCAGAGACGCCATCAACAACCTGCCCATGAAGCCCCACCGCGCCCGCCTGTTCACCGCGCACCAGATGGGCGGCTGCAGCATGGGCACTGACCCGAAAACCTCGGTAGTGAACAGTTTCGGTGAGCATCACCACATCGCCAACCTGAACATCCACGATGCCTCCATCTTCCCCACCAGTATCGGCGCCAACCCGCAGTTGTCGGTGTATGCGTTGGCAGCGAGGAACAGCTCGAGACTGGCGCAGAGGCTTGCCAACTCTGCCTGAACCGCGATTAAGAGACCCCTTCCAGAGAGGCAATAAGGAGTCTGAAGTAGGAGGCCGGGGCGGCCAGCACTCCAGTTGATCGAGCAGGTCGGGGGCGGGTTTCCGGGAGTCTTGAGGGCCATGGACGGCCCGAAAGAAGCGCACATGGATGTGCTTGTAGCGTCTCCCGGAAACCCGCCCCCGACCTGCGCCAGCACCAGAGTCATAAAACAGATTGTCGGCGCTCCGGACTACAGCCCCAAAGGCAATGCTGCTATCCTACGGCTCACCAACAAAAGGAGCTGTGCATGCCCAAAGTCATCTATCCCGGCACCTTCGACCCCATCACCAACGGCCACACCGACCTCATCGAACGGGCCGGCCGCATGTTCGATGAAATTGTCGTCGCCGTCGCCTACAACCCGAAAAAGCAGCCACTTCTCAATCTTGAAGAACGCTGCGAACTGGTCCGCAAGGCCACCGCACACCTCCCCAACGTCAGCGTCACCGGCTTCAGCAACCTGCTCGCCGACTTCGTGCGCGAACAGAACGCCTCCGTTATCCTGCGGGGACTGCGCGCGGTTTCTGACTTTGAATATGAATTCCAGCTTGCCGACATGAACCGCCGGCTGGCGCCGGAAGTCGAGAGCGTGTTCCTGACACCCGCCAACCACCTGTCCTACATCTCCTCCACCCTGATCCGCGAAATTGCCTCGCTGGGCGGGGACATTTCCGAGTTTGTAGACCCGGCTGTGGCAGAAGCCCTGCAACAGAAGTTCAGCGAATCCTGAGGAAAATCCGAAGGGCGTTGATGATCACCGAAGCGCAGCTGATGGCGAAGTACCAGCAGCTGGCGGGTCGTTGAGATTCAGAGCAGCGGAGGCAGGGGGATTTCCACGTCGTTTACGGTGAGTACCAGATCCTCCATCCGGCCATCCATGACCAGGCGCTCACCGTTCTGAACCAGCAGGCCCTGTTTGATCAATGGCGCCACCTGCATACGCACGGCGGGATAGTCTTCCGCAAGGGCAACCGGCATGCTGAAATTCACACTCCCGGTCAGCGCCTGCATGACCATCAACATGTTGTCACGCTGTTGATCGGAGAGCTCCGGATGGCTGATGTCCAGTGAGCCGGTAACTTCCCCTTCAGGCGTTGCCAGACTGAGCTCCCGGATCCCCATGGAAAAGCCTTCGGCAGCAAGACTGCGGAGGGCTTCGTTAAAACGCTGCATCACCGCCATCTGTTGTTCAAACGCGGCCCTCGGGTCGTCTCCGGCGGTCAAAGCCAGTGCCTGCATATCCGCCATGGCGCCACTGAAGTCATTCCAACTGGCCACATCCAGGTTCTCCAGCGCCACCTCCAACCGATGCGGCCCAAAGGCCTGATCCGCCAGAGCAGCCGATTCCAGCGACAGGGTAACCTGCGAGTCCAGGCGCTCGCCGTTCTGGCGGGCATCACTGGCGCTTTCAAGCGACATCCCTGCAAAGGTCATTGTGGGAGCCTCAGCCCCCTGCAAGGTCAGGTTATCCACGGTCATCACGCCAGCGCCGGTCCAGATATCCCCCACCAGCCATTCCATGCTCTGTTCCATATGGACGTTATCGATCGTCACATCCATTTCCGGATCGCTGAGGCGGATAGCCGGCCAGACCACCAGCAAGTCTGCCGCTTCACCAAGACGCCCAACATCAATCCGCACCAGACCGCCACTGCTCTTGAGTGAGGTCTCCCGCTCCGGGTTATCAATGTCCATCACCGGTGCTGTCAGCTCAAGCGTGGCGCTGCCCCAGAGCCGGGTTTCCAGCGTCAGACTGGGCTCATCGTCCGGAAACCAGTCAGCACCCTCTGGCTGCCACCCCTGGCGCGGGCGGAAATCCATCAGGCTGCCAGTTACGCCATGGGACACCTGGATTTCGATCGCTATGGTGTGAGAATCCCCGGTCTCAGGATCTCTCAGGGTCACGGTAGCGGATACCTCGGAACCAAGCACACCACGACGATACTGCTCGGTCTCAAGATTCAGAAAGGGCTGGGCCCGGTTTACTTCCAGTGTTGCTTCACGCCAGTGCTGCTCGGTGACATAGCCCACACCCCAGGGAGCGCCGCCAGCCACCAGCAGTACGGCCAGACCGGCCAGGGTCCATTTTTTTAGTTTCAAGGTATCCGTCCTGTGTTTTTTTTCGGTGCCGGCCCACCGGCCTCAGTTGGGTTTGCCGGTCAGGCGCTCCAGCAGGACCAGCTGTGATGCCAGTCGCTCTTCGCCTTCCCCGGGCTGATTCTGAATGTAACTGCCATCGGGCTGCAACACCCAGGCCTGGCAATTGTCCGCCAGATAGGTATCCAGATCTTCCCGCAGGCGTGCAATCAGCGCGGGCTCCTCAACCGGGAACGCGGTTTCGACCCGGTGCAGCAGATTGCGCTCCATGCCATCAGCACTGGAACAATACACCTCGGGCCGGCCACTATTACCGAAATAGTACACCCGCGTGTGCTCCAGGAAGCGGCCGATCACCGAGCGCACCCGGATATTGTCCGAGAGTCCCGGCACTTCCGGACGCAGGCAGCAGATGCCACGGATGACCAGATCAATCTTGACCCCGGCCTGGGAGGCCCGATACAGGGCCTTGATCATCTGCGGCTCGGTCAGGGCATTGAACTTGAAGATAATCCGCCCCTGCTCACCATAGCTGGCCTCTCGTTCGATCAGACTGATCAGACGGTTGTGTAAGGTAAACGGCGCATGAAACAGCTTTTTGATCTTCAACGCCTTGCCCATGCCGGTCAACTGCTGGAACAGCTTGTTGACGTCGTCGCCGATGGATTCGTCACAGGTCATGAAACTGTAGTCGGTGTACAGGCGTGCGTTCCCGGCATGGTAATTACCGGTGCCCAGATGCACGTAGCGCCGCAGGCGGCCTTCTTCCCGGCGGACAATCAGGATCATCTTGGCGTGGGTTTTGTACCCGACCACACCGTAAACCACGATCACGCCGGCTTCCTGCAGCCGACTGGCCAACTCCAGGTTCTCGGCCTCGCTGAAACGGGCTCTCAGTTCGATAACCGCCGTCACTTCCTTGCCTCGACGCGCGGCATCGGCCAGGGCCTCGACAATTTCCGAGTCGGCACCGGTGCGATAAAGCGTCTGGCGAATGGCCAGCACCTGTGGATCCTTGGCTGCCTGGCGCAGCAGGTCCACTACCGGGCTGAAGTTTTCATAGGGATGTAACAGCAGCAGGGGCCGTTTGCGAATGGCATCGAACATGGATTCCTTGCTGCGAATCTGGCGCGGAATCGACGGCGAGAAGCTGGAATAGGTCAGGTCTGGGCGGTCCACCAGGCCACCCACCGCCATCAGGCGGGTCAGGTTTACCGGGCCGTGGACCTGGTAGAGATCCCGCTCGGTCAGGCCGAACTCCCGGAGCAGGAACTGCACCAGCTCTTCCGGGCAGTTATCCGCCACCTCAAGGCGAACGCCATCGCCAAACCGACGGCTCAGCAGCTCGCCGCGCAGGGCCGAGGCCAGGTCTTCCAGATCGTCTTCAAGCTCAAGGTCCGCGTTCCGGGTCAGCCGGAACTGATAGCAGCCCTTCACTTCCATCCCCGGGAACAGCTCATCAGCATGGGCGTGAATCATGGACGACAGGAACACCAGGTTGTCACCACCCTCGCACACCTCATCCGGCAAGCGCACCAGGCGCGGCAGGGAGCGAGGCGCGGGCACAATCGCCATCCCGGTCTCACGACCAAAGGCATCCTTGCCGTCCAGCTCAACGATGAAGTTCAGGCTCTTGTTCACCAGGCGGGGGAACGGGTGTGATGGGTCCAGCCCGATCGGGCTGACCACCGGCAGAATTTCCTCGTCAAAGTAATTGCGCACCCACTCGGCCTGGGCCGGTGTCCACTCGCGGCGCCGGACAAAATGGATGTTCTCCTGCTCCAGCTCCGGAATCAGGACATTATTGAGAATATCGTACTGTTCGTGGATATAGTCGTGGGCAACGCGGCTGATCTCCGCCAGCACCTGTTCCGGCAACATGCCGTCGACACCCACCGTTTCGCGGCCATACTTCATCTGCTGGCGCAGGCCCGCCACCCGGATTTCAAAGAACTCATCCATGTTACTGCTGAAAATGCAGCAGAAGATCAGACGATTGATCAGAGGATGCGTGGTATCCAGCGCCTGCTTCAACACCCGGTAATTGAACTGCAGCTGGCTCAGTTCGCGGTTGAAGTAGTTCTCGCTGGCATCCAGATTCACTTCCTCACCAACGGGAGGAAGATCCACCGGCGCCGGGACGCTCTGTTCACTGCCTGGCTCTGTCACGGTTTCGCTTGTCATTGCTCTTTATATCCATCGTTGAGGCGGGCTTCGGCCACCAGCCGCTGCCCGGTTATGATCGCTGTCGTTCCCGCATCAGTCTGGCGGCGCGCACGGCGAAATAGGTCAGAATGCCATCGGCACCGGCACGACGCATCGCCATCAGGCTCTCCATCATGACCGCATCGCCATCCAGCCAGCCGTTTTGAGCTGCGGCCATATGCATGGCGTATTCGCCACTGACCTGGTACACAAACGTTGGCACCTGCAGTTCGGTTTTCACCCGGCGCACGATATCCAGATAAGGCATGCCCGGCTTGATCATCACCATATCGGCGCCTTCAGCCAGATCCATGGCCACCTCATGAATGGCCTCATCACTGTTGGCCGGGTCCATCTGATAGGTGGCTTTGTTACCCTTGCCGAGGTTGGCAGCCGAGCCGACCGCATCCCGGAACGGACCGTAATAACTGGACGCATACTTGGCAGAGTAGGCCAGAATCCGGGTGTTCACATAGCCTGCCCCCTCCAGGGCTTCACGAATGGCCGCCACCCGACCATCCATCATGTCAGAGGGTGCCACCACATCGGCACCGGCATCGGCATGGGACAGTGCCTGATTGACCAGCGCTTCAACCGTGACATCGTTCAGCACATAGCCATCGTTGTCGATAATGCCGTCCTGCCCATGGGTGGTGAACGGATCCAGCGCCACATCGGTAATCACCCCCAGTTCCGGATGCGCCTTTTTCAGGGCACGAACCGCCCTCTGGGCCAGGCCATCAGAATCCCACGCGCCGGAGCCGGACAGGTTCTTTTTCTCCGCCGGCACTACCGGGAACAGCGCCACGGCGGGAATACCGAGCTCTACCAGTTCCGCCGCCTGCTCCACCAGCAGATCGACGCTCAGGCGCTCGACACCCGGCATGGAGGGTACGGATTCACGCTGATTCTCGCCTTCAAGCACAAACACCGGGAAAATCAGGTTATCGGGTGACAACTGGTTCTCCCGAACCAGACGACGGGAAAAATCACTGGCACGATTGCGACGCAAACGGGTGAACGGATAGGCTCGACTGGAGTGCGCAAGACGCGGCTTCGACACGGATAACCTCCTGAACATGGATGGCCTTGGAAAGTGATGACATCATACACCCCAGAAGCCGCCCGTTGCAGGCCTGAGCCGAGTGTGCCGTTGACAGATGACAAAGAGATGACAGATAAACGGAGTTGCCGGGGCAACGGAAGCCGCTGCCCGGCGAGGAAACGCCATCAGAGGGAGCGGTTGTTGAACCCGATCTCCACCTTGCGCGGGGTATCAGAACGGAAGGTGGTGTCCACCTCCTGTATCTTTCCGCCGCCTTGCAGGAAGGCCTCAATATCTGCCTGCAACTGGGCCCGGACCCGGGCACGGCCGGCAATGGAATGGTTATCGTCGCTGTCGCTGGTCCAGTTGCTGGACTGCTCCAGATTGCTTTCGTCGAATTCACTCATGGTTTATCTCCATCAACGAAAACAGCTTTACGGGTGGCCAGATGCTCTGGAAGACGCACCCCGTCTCGACTGCCGGCCATCTGACGGCCCGTCTTGGCGTCTTTATAATCTGCTTTCACGACCGACGCTATTTCCTGACAACCACTTTTTTGTAATTTTTTGTAATCGGAGATAACCCATTGTTTTAAATGACCAGATATCAGCCTTTTAACGGCACACAGAATTGACACAAAGAATGAATATTGATTCAATGCTTGCAAGGAGCCGGCATGGCCTACCGCGAAACTGAAAAAATGCGCCAGCGCAAAGCCGAAGCGCGGAAAAAGATCATTGAATGCACCTGGGAGTGCGTATCCGAAGGCGGTTTCCGCAGCGCACGCATTACCCGCATCGCGGGACTGGCCGGCGTTGCCACAGGCACCATCTACCGCCACTTCGAGTCACGGGAGGACCTGTTTGCGGAAATCTTTCGCCTGGCCACCCAACGTGAGGTCGACAAGGTCGCCGAAGCACTCGCGGTAGGCGGTAGTGCGGTTGAACGCCTGGACAACGCTCTGCGTCAGTTCGCCCGTCGGGCCCTGAAAGGCCCGATGAAAGCCTGGGCACTGATTGCCGAGCCGGTAGACCCGAAAGTCGAAGAAGAGCGACTGGTATACCGCAAAGCCTACGCCAACCTGTTTGAACAAGCGATCCGGAGCGGCATAACCGAGGGCTGCATACCGGATCAGGATGCCCGCCTTACCAGCACCTGCCTGGTTGGCGCCATCTCGGAATCCCTGGTGGGGCCGCTGTCACCGACCCAGACAGAAACACCACCGGGACACGACAACAACGAAGATGAGCTGGTCGACACCATCGTTTGCTTCTGCCTACGGGGGTTAACCGGCACCAGGAGCTAACCATGAACAGCCCGCAGCGCAAGACCGAGTCCAACGCCGACAGCCACTATCTGTCAGCCACTCACGAGGTCATCAACCAGCCCCGACCGCTGGAAAACTATAACCTCTACGAACAGGACAGCGCGCTCCGGGAAGCCGTATTGCGAGAAGGCGCCGGCCACGCCAGCGAAGACCTCAGCCGCTTCGGCGCCTGGGCCGGCAAGGCCGACACCATCGAGCTGGGCAACCTGGCGAACGCCAACAAACCCAGCTTTCGCACCCACGACCGCTACGGCCACCGAGTAGACGAAGTCACCTTCCACCCGGCCTACCATGAACTCATGCGCGTGGCCTTGGAAAACGGCCTGCACAGCTCCCCCTGGACCAACCCGGGCAAAGGCGCCCACGTGGCCCGGGCCGCCAAGTATTACCTGCACTCCCAGGTGGAAGCCGCTCACTGTTGCCCGGTCACCATGACCTTCGCGGCCATCCCATCCATCCAGAACCAGCCAGACCTGGCCAAACTCTGGGCCCCGAAAATCCTGGCCAACGAATACGACAGTCGCAACGTGCCAGACGGCGACAAAACCTCCGTCACCATCGGCATGGCCATGACCGAAAAACAGGGTGGCAGCGACGTGCGCGCCAACACCACCGTGGCCTACCCGACAGGACGGGAAGGTCCCGGACAGGCCTACGAACTGGTCGGCCACAAATGGTTCGTTTCCGCCCCCATGTGCGACGCCTTCCTGGTACTGGCCCAGACCACCAATGGCCTGTCCTGCTTCCTGATGCCCAGATGGCGCCCAGATGGCAGCAAGAACCCCTGGCAGGTACAGCAACTCAAGAACAAAATGGGTAACGTTGCCAACGCCTCCAGCGAAGTGGAAATCCGCGGTGCGCTGGCATGGATGGTGGGCGAGGAAGGCCGCGGCGTCAGAACCATCATCGAAATGGTCGCCATGACCCGCTTCGACTGCATGATTGGCAGCGCCGCCGGCATGCGCCAGGCCGTGGCACAGGCGACGCACCACTGCCACAACCGCAGCGCCTTCGGCGCAACCCTCAGCGACCAGCCGCTGATGCAGAACGTCCTGGCCGACCTGATCATCGAAAACGAAGCCGCCCTCGCCTACACCATGCGCGTCGCGCGGGCCATGGACAACCAGAACAACGAACACGAACGCCTGCTGGCCCGCCTGGCCACCCCCGTCGGCAAATACTGGATCTGCAAACGCACCCCCAACCACGCCTACGAAGCCATGGAATGCATCGGCGGCAGCGGCGTGATGGAAGACTGCATCATGCCCCGCCTGTTCCGGGAATCGCCGGTCAACGCCATCTGGGAAGGCAGCGGCAACGTCCAGTGCCTGGACACCCTGCGCGCCCTTCAGAAAGAACCCGAAACCCTCGACGCCTTCTTCAAAGAAACGGCCGAAGCCCGTGGCACCGACCGCCGCTTCGACCAGTACCTGGCACAACTGCAACACGACTTCGCCGACATCAGCGATTTCCAGTACCGGGCCCGCAACCTGGTCGATCGCATGGCCCTGGCCATGCAGGGCTCCCTGCTGCTGCGCTTTGGCGACAAAGACGTCGCCGACGCATTCTGCGCCTCACGCCTGCAAAGCGGCGGTGGCATGAACTACGGCAACCTGCCCTCCGGCACCAACCCGGCGGCGATTATCAAACGGGGGACGCCTGTAGTAGGCTAGAGGAAACTCAGTCCGCTAGGCGCACCAGTAAGATGCCAGCAGACTGACAAGACTCCCCTTGCGAGGTTTGTGAACCGGCGGGGGATGGCTTTCCAAAAATTTGCGGAGCCAGGGATGGCGGAGCAGAAGCGCCACAAGGATGTGCCGAAGGAGCGGTTTTTGGAAAGCCATCCCCCGCCGGTTCCTGCACCAACACGCGGTATCGGACCATGTCAGAAGCCCTTAGAAAACTGCTGAAAGAAGGCAAAACCCCACAACAGCACCAGGATATTACCCCCCACGTAGGCGTCCTCACCCTGCACTTCCAGCTCTACGGCTGCGAAGACCTGAAAGCCAAACGCAAAGCCTTCACCGCCATGAAGGCCATCTGGGGCAGAGAACCCGACCTCGCCGTCGCCGAAACCGCCGACCAGGAAGCCCTCGACTGTGCCACCTGGACCATCGCCGCCCTGGGCGCCAGCGCCCAGCAGATCACCCAGCGCCTTGACCAGGTGGAAAAAGACATCCAGGACCGCATCGACGCCGCCATCCTGGATGTACACCGGGAAATCCTCTAACCCGGACCAGTGGCCCGCCAGGCATGGCGTCATTGCCTGACAGGTCTTATACTACGCAGCCTCAGGGAACCAATGCCCCGCTTGGCGGCTGGCAGACATTTTTCGCAACCGGGCCACGCCCGGCTCCATCCGACGGGTTTCCGGAACCAACCCATCGGATACCACTGAATGTGTGTGGTGCTATGACCGGAAAGAAAAAATCCGCCCAGGCCTCATTAGAGGCAATGTATCGCGTGTTCACGGTGCCCGAAGCGCCGGAGTCGACCCTGAGCCGGATCGACCAGGACATCTCCCGTAACCTGGCCGGATTCCTCCAGGAGCACATCGTCGCCATCGAACGGGACCTGTCCGAAGTCGAGAAAGACTTCTCCGACTACGTCATCCCGGAGAAACCTGTTTTTGTCTCCGAGCAGACCCAGTTCCTGCTCGACAAACTGGTGGCCAACTCCGTTCATACCGCGTCACCCGCGTTCATCGGCCACATGACCTCGGCACTGCCCTACTTCATGCTACCGCTGTCGAAGATCATGATCGCCCTGAACCAGAACCTGGTGAAAACCGAAACCTCCAAGGCGTTCACGCCCATGGAACGCCAGGTACTGGGCCAGATACACCGGCTGGTGTACCAGGAAGACGGTTCTTTCTATCGTAAATGGATGCACGATCCCCGGCACGCCCTGGGCGCCATGTGTTCCGGCGGCACGGTCGCCAACCTCACCGCCCTGTGGGTGGCTCGCAACCGAGCCTTCCCCGCTGAAGGCAGCTTCCGCGGTCTGCACGAAGAAGGCCTGTTCCGCGCCCTGAAATACTACGGCCATGAAGGCGCCGCCATCGTCGTTTCCAAACGCGGCCACTACTCCCTGCGCAAAGCCGCCGACGTACTCGGTCTTGGCCGGGACGCCCTGGTGCCAGTGGAAACCGACGAATTCAACCGCATCCAGACCGACGCCCTGCGCGACAAATGCCTGGAGCTGCAGAAGCAGAAGATCAAGATCATGGCCATCTGCGGCGTGGCCGGCACCACCGAAACCGGCAACGTCGACCCACTGGACGCCATGGCCGACATCGCCCGGGAATTCGGCGCCCACTTCCACGTCGACGCCGCCTGGGGCGGGCCAACCCTGTTCTCACGCACACACCGGCACCTGCTGCGCGGCATCGAAAAGGCCGACTCGGTCACCTTCGACGCCCACAAACAGCTTTACGTACCCATGGGTGCCGGCCTGGTGGTCTTCAAAGACCCCAGCCTCGCCAGCGCGGTAGAGCACCACGCCCAGTACATCATCCGGAAAGGTTCCCGGGACCTCGGCAGCACCACCCTGGAGGGCTCACGGCCGGGCATGTCCATGCTGATCCACTCAGGCCTGAAAATCCTCGCCAGAGAAGGCTACGAAATTCTCATCGACCAGGGCATCGACAAAGCCAAAACCTTTGCCAACATGATCGATGAACAACCGGATTTCGAACTGGTCACCCGCCCGGAACTGAACATCCTGACCTACCGCTATTGCCCGGAAGATGTACGCCAGGCACTGGCCATGGCCGATGAGCTGCAGGCAGAAAAGATGAATACCTGCCTGAACCGCATCACCAAATTCATCCAGAAAACCCAGCGGGAACGCGGCAAAGCCTTCGTCTCCCGAACCCGGCTGGAGCCGGCCCGTTACTATCACTTCCCGTGCATTGTGTTCCGGGTGGTTCTGGCCAACCCGTTAACAACGCCGGATATTCTGGAAGATATTCTCAGGGAGCAGAGGGAACTGTCGAAGGAAGATGGGATTGCCGATGAAATGGCCATCCTGCACCAGATGGCTGCGGCGGTTTTGAAGCAGAACCAGAAAGAGGCCAGGCAGGCCTAGTGCTTCCGGAATACAGCTCCGCGGCGTGGGGCGGGGCGGGGCTTGTGGGAGCCCCAACCTGCTCCAAAGCCAGAATCAGTAAAGCGCCTCTTCGTCATCCAGCACCTCGTGCAGGATTTCCAGAAACATCTTGTCGGCCTCACTCCAGCTCTCCGGAATCCGGATCGTGGTATTGGCACTGATCTCACGAGCCATCAGCTCATCGGCATTGGCCTCGCCCTTGTACTTGCGGGCAATCTCCATGGATTTCACGGCAATCGTCGGATCGCTCATCACTTTCTTGATGAACACCCGCAACTCTTCAATCATCCGCGCCTGACGGCTCTCGACAGATGAACTCATGTTGTACTCCCCGAATATGGATAGCGACAGGCCACGCCTGCCGGATGCATTACCTATAGTATGGACAAAGCGCGGGGCCATCACCAGCCCCGCACAACGGTCAGACCATCAGGCCACGCAGAGTGAAGAACAGGAACGCCGCCATAATCGCTGACGCCGGCACGGTAATGATCCAGGCCGCGGCAATCTTTACCAGATGGGAGCGCTTGACCATCTCCTCGCGGTAAATCTTCTTCAGGCGCTTGCGCTCCGACTTGGACAAAGGCACCTGCTGCTTTTTCTTCTTCGCCTGCTTCAGCAGCTTCTCCATTTCCTCCACAGAGGCATTACGGAAATCATCCAGGAACGGCTTGAGGCGCTCCTGATCGGTCGGGTCATGCTGTTCGATGATCTTGTGCAACTGGGTCGCGTAGTTGGATTTCAGGTACTCACGCAGGAAGCCGACACCGAAAACGCCGCCAATGGCAATGTGGGTGGAACTGACCGGCAGGCCAAGCTGGGAAGCCAGAATCACCGTCAGTGCCGCAGACAGTGCAATACAGAAAGCCCGGGTCTTATCCAGCTCGGTAATCTCGGAACCCACGGTTTTAATCAGGCGCGGGCCGAACAGCATGAGCCCGACCGCCAGCCCCAATGCGCCTACCAGCATCACCCAAAGCGGGATCTTCGCTGAGGTAACCACACCACCACCGGCCTGAATGGCATCATTGATGGCCGCCAAAGGGCCAATGGCATTGGCCACGTCGTTGGCGCCGTGGGCAAAGCTCAGCAGGGCCGCGGCGAAGATCAACGGCCAGGTGAACAGGGTATTCACCCCCTGCGCACTGTTTTCCATGGTCGAGGCTTTGCGGCCCACCAGGGTCCGCATCACGAAAAACACTACCCCCGCCACAATCAGGCCGATCACCGAGGCTTCCACCATATCCACTTTGACGATCTTCTTGACGCCCTTGATCATCAGATAGGTGGCAAAGGCCCAAGCCATAATCGCCACCAGCCAGGGCACAAAGGTACGGGCAGAAGACACCAGATTCTGGCGGTACAGTACGGTTTTCTTGATTGCGAACAGGAACAACGCCGCCAGGGCACCGCCCAGCACCGGTGAGATCACCCAGCTTGCAGCAATTTTGCCCATCACCGCCCAATCGGCAATGGTCCAGCCACCAGCCGCAATACCGGCCCCCAGGACACCGCCAACGATTGAGTGGGTGGTTGAAACCGGCGCGCCCATCCAGGTGGCCAGGTTCAGCCACAAGGCGCCCGCCAGCAGGGCCGCCGTCATTAGCCAGACAAAAGCGCGCGGATCTTCCAGGCTAGTCGGATCAATAATTCCGCCCTTGATGGTCGACACGACATCGCCACCGGCGATCAACGCGCCGGCCGCCTCGAATACCGCGGCAAGAAGAACGGCTGCCCCCAGTGACAAGGCGCCGGAGCCCACCGCCGGACCGACATTGTTGGCCACATCGTTGGCCCCGATATTGATCGCCATGTAGCCCCCGATAACGGCGGCGGCCATCAATAACATGGCGTTAGGCAAGCCCTGGCTGAAGGAGCCAACCACAAGCCAGACACAAAGAAGGAAAAGTACGCTAAGTCCGACCCTGTACCGTTCCGTGGAGGGGCTGGTGAGAAGGTTATCCAGAAAGCTGCTGGAACGGGCCATACCAATTGATTCTCTTGTCTTGTGGACAGAAGGGGTTTCGGCAGTATTCGCCGGGGGCAAACTATAAATTTTTTGCCATCAAATTGAAACAAATCCCGGTTGATGGCCCCCTTCACAATCCTGATAGTTAATGCTGCAATTCAGATGGTTTTTGACGCATAATTCCGGAAAATATGTCAAAAAGAACAACAGTTAATGACGAATACCAGCCAAATCCAGTCCAGCGAGCATGAAGAGCTGCAGATCTCCCGGCTGCTCAATGGCCTGTCAGCCATGGCGGTCCTGTTCCTGGCCGGGATCGGGGCCAAGGCGTGGTATGCCGAGCATCATCTGCACGCATGGGTGCTCTGGGCATTTGTTGTTCCAATTGTCGCCAATATAGGCTGGTACGCCTGGCGCCGGGATCGAACGGTACAGAAAAGGGGCCTGCTGGTCATTGTCGGCCTGCTGTTTACCTACCTGATTGCCTCCGGCGGCGAGGGCAACACGGGCCCACTCTGGTTCTATGTGTTCCCACCGTTGCTGTTCTACCTGACCAGCCTCAAGGGTGGCACCGCCATCCTGCTGTTCTGCTACCTGCTGGCCGTCCTGGTTTTTCAGTTTCCCGATATGCCCGGCGTCAGTGCCGAATACAGCACTGACTTCAAGATCCGTTTCTTCGCCACACTTACCTTTGAGTCGATCTTCTGTTTCGTGCTGGAGGCCGGACGTTTACGAGCCCGCAACAAACTGGTGGCACTGGCCCAGGCCCACGAACACGCTGCCCGCACCGACGAACTGACCGGGCTGGCCAACCGGCGGGACATGCAGGGCCGGCTAAACACCGAATTCTCGCGGTTCGAGCGCTCCGGCCACCATTTTTCCGTTGTGCTGATCGATCTGGATCTGTTCAAACGCATTAACGATGATTTCGGCCATGATGCCGGCGACGAGGTCTTGCGCCAGTTCGCCGATCTGGTCCGGCAAATGGTCCGCCAGTCGGATGTGGCTGCCCGCTGGGGCGGCGAAGAGTTTCTGCTGCTACTGCCCGACACCACCTTGCTGCAGGCCCTCACACTGGCTGAGCGCCTGCGCGCCGAAGTGGCGGCCACCCGTTTTCACCACCGGGAACAGACCCTGCCGGTCACCATCAGTGCCGGGGTATGCTCGATTTCCAAATCCGGATCGATCAACGAATTACTCAAGCAAGCAGATGTGCAGCTCTACAACGCCAAGGAGAGCGGCCGGAATCGAATTTCACCCCGGGTAAGGAGCCAGGACGCCGGGCCCAGCCCACAGACGCCGGCTTGAGCCGAACCCGCCACGCCATTACTATCTGCTCCCGAATATTCCACCCCACCAACACAGGCAGTGGTCATGGCAGCAATCCGCATTCTAACCGGCAGCGTTTACGGGGGCGCCCTGCTGACAGCGCGCCGTATCAAGCAGGAACTGGAACCCGAAGGGCATACCGTCACGGTTCTGGAGAATCCAACTCTGGCCGATATCAGCGACAACCACGATGCCTTGCTGGTATGCACCTCCACCACCGGCCAGGGAGAAGTCCCTGCCAACCTGTTACCGTTTTATCTGGATTTGCGCGAACAACTCCCCCAACAACCCGGCCGCCCCTTTGGCGTGATCGTGCTGGGCGACAGCTCCTATGGCGATACCTTTTGCGGTGCCGGAGACCTGATGGAGGAAGCGCTTTACGAAACCGGCGCCCGCAAGGTCGGCGACACCCTGCGGATTGATGCGCTGGAAACTCTGGAGCCGGAAGCCGAGGCCCTGCCCTGGGTACGGAACTGGATTAACGGCATTTGACCAATAATTACACAAGTTACCAAAAGTCTGCCGGTTACAGCTTGAGCCGCCCCAGACGACAGGCCATACTCAGGCCATAACGACAAGAACGGTAACCTGTGATTCTGATGCAACTGGCCCGACTCCTGGCAGCCCTGCTGATTCTTCTGGCGCTTTCGCTTCCGGCCATGGCTGCCAGTGATGGCTATATCCCAGTCATTGAGTACCTGAGACTGGCACCGGACGACCAACGCAGCCCGCAACAGGCCCTGGAATCCGGCGACTGGCAGATCTTGAACGAACAAACGCCTAATTTTGGTTACACCCGTGACCAGGTCTGGCTGAAATTCCCCATCACCCGGCCCCAAACCACCAATCTCCTGGAAATCACCTACCCGCACCTCGACCGGATCGATTTCTATCTGTTACGGGACGGCGAAATCCAGCTGAACTACCAGACCGGTGACCGCATGCTGTTCTCGGAGCGCCCGGTGGAGCATCCGCATTTCCTGTTTCCGTTCCAGCTTGAAGCCGGTCACGACTACCGCATCTTGCTGAGAATCGACACCGACGGTGCCATGCAAGTGCCGCTCAGGCTGTGGAACAATCGCAGTTTTTTCGAGAAGACCTCCGTAGAAAGCCAGGTTCACGCTCTGTACTACGGAATCCTGATTACCGCCATCTGCTTCAACCTGTTTGTGTTCCTGGCGCTCCGGGAGTCTATCTACCTCTATTACGTACTCTCGACTCTGGGCTACCTGATCCTGATCGGCACCCTGAACGGTATTACCTACCAGTTTATCTGGCCCGCGCTTCCTGGCCTGCAAAGCAACGCCATGGTCCTGTCCATACCACTGGCCTTGCTTTTCACACTCATGTTCGCCAGATCCTTTCTGAAACTGGAGCAATGCAGCCCCCAACTCGATCGACTCATACTCGGCACTATCCTGCTAAACGGCGCCCTGGCTCTTGCTCTTGCCACAACTGTGATTGACTATGGCACGGGTATCCGACTGGCTGTCGCTCTGGCCATGCCGAGTTGCCTGCTGTTAACGGTTGTCGGACCGATACAGTGGGCCAGAGGCAATCCACAGGCGGTTTACTACACTCTGGCCTGGGGGGCCGTCACTCTGGGCAGTGCCATTACCGCCGCCAATAAGTACGGTCTGATTGCCACCAGCTTCTTCTCTGTGTATGGCATGCAGCTGGGCTCGGCCTTCCAGGCCATACTCCTCAGCCTCGCCCTTGCCATCCGGATATATCACGAACGCCAGGAGAAAGTGCTGGCCCAGGAGGCTGAACTGAAGGCGCTTGAAGCCCGACGCGCGGCCGAACTCCGGCTGATGGACCAGGCCCTGCATCATCCGCTCACCGGCCTGCCTAACCGCAGCAGCTATGAAATGCGCCTGAACGAATTGATCCGGAGCCAGCGCGGCAAACGCTTCGGCGTGGTCATTATCCATCTGGACAACCTGTATGCGGTCACCAAGACCCTGGGCCACCGCAACACCGACCGCATACTGGAGCTGGCCTCCAAACACTACAACGCGGTGATCAAGGATGTACCTGGGGCCATCTCTCTGGAGCAGACCGACAACCGAACCTTCTTCCTGGCCAGCCTCGACCCGCAAACCTTTGCCTTTGTGGTGGATGCTGACCAGGCGCTGTCGGTACCCAGAATCGTGCTGCGCAGCATTGAAGAGATCCGCTACCCGGTAGATTTCCTTGGCATGCAGGTTCCCCTGAACCCACAGCTCGGCGTGGCTTTCTACCCGACTCACGGAAACGATGCCAACACCCTGATTCGCCGGGCGGTGATCGCCGAAGGTTCTGACCGCGCCCGAGACCGCGGAATTGCCTACTACAAATCCTCCCGGGACTCCTACAGCGCCGACCGACTGACTCTGGTCTCCGACCTGCGGCACGCCATTGATCACGACGAACTGACGCTGTTCCTGCAGCCCAAGCTGTGCCTGCGTACCCGCGCTATTACCGGATTTGAGGCACTGATTCGCTGGCCAGGACGGGAACAGCCGGTTCGGCCCGATGAAATCATCGCAGTGGCCGAACAGACCGGCCTAATCAAACCGCTGACACGCTGGGTACTGAAAGAGGCCCTGGAAATGCGCGGGCGGCTGCTGGAGATCGGCTGGGATGCCGGAATCGCCGTCAACATCTCGCCCAACAATCTACGGGAACCGGATTTTGCCGTGTTCGTGCAACGGTTGATGCAAAGCTACCAGATCCACTCCGGGGCCATCACCTTCGAGGTCACGGAGACCTCCATGATGCAGGACCCTACCAATTCCCTGCGGGCGCTGAATGCGCTTGATGCCGCGGGCATTCCGCTCTCCATTGACGACTTCGGTTCCGGCTATTCATCCCTGTCCTACATCAAGCAATTGCCAGCTGGAGAAATCAAGATCGACCGTTCGCTGATTACCGATATCGCGGAACGGGAGCAAGACAGAGTGATCGTGCGCACCACCATCGATATGTGCCACAGCCTCGGCTACACAGTGGTGGCCGAGGGGGTGGAGGATGAGGAAACCCTGTCACTGCTGCACGACATGGGGTGCGATCTGATACAGGGCTACTTCCTAACCCGACCGCTACCCTTTAACGAAATGGTTGACTGGCTCGGCAACTACAATCCTCAGGCCTTACGTTCCCGGATCAGTGCTTCCTGAGTGGTGGAGGCCACCAAAACACCATCCCGGGTAAAGAAATTACCCCGATTGAAGCCCCTGCCCGCCGAGGCACTCGGACTGTCCTTGTCATAAAGCAGCCAGTCATCCATACGGAAATCCCGATGGAACCAGATGGCATGGTCCAGGCTGGCAACCTGCATGTTCTTGCTCATGAAGGTGCGCCCGTGAGGAGTCAGGGACGTTCCCAGAAAGGAGAAGTCAGAGGCATAAGTCAGCAGACACCGATGCAGTACCGGGTCATCCGGTAAAGGTCCGAGGGCCCGAAACCAGTTCTGGCGATGGGGCGGGCGCTTTTCCGGCTTGAATGGATTCATCGGGTCTACCGGACGGATCTCTATGGGCCGGTCACGGGTCAGCATGTCCCGCATTTTCTCCGGCACTTTATCTGCGATCAGCTTGCCCCAGTCCTGCTCCGACTTGAGCGTATCGGGGTCCGGCGCTGCCGGCATGGCAACCTGATGATCCAATCCGTCTTCTGCGACCTGGAACGACATGGAACCGGTCAGGATTTCCTTGCCGTCCTGACGGGCAATCACCCGGCGCACCGAGAACGTGCCGCCATCCCGAACCCGCTGGACTTCATAATCGATCGGCATGCTGTGATTGCCAGGGCGCAGAAAATAGGCGTGCAGGGAATGGCACAGGCGATTTTCGACGGTCCGGCTGGCCGCCATCAGGGCCTGCCCCAGAACCTGCCCCCCGAATACATGCGGAAAGCCCAGATCCTCACTGTCGCCCTGAAAATGATCGTCTCCGATCGGGGAAAGATCCAGCAACTCCACCAGTTTTCGGGTTACATCCAGCATGCGCGCTCCTGTCTTTTGTTAGCTCACGAACGGGTTTTCTACCCCAGACAGGAAAATTTCGCAACGGCTGAAACTGCCAAAGACGGCAATCGGCTACCAGCCAACCTCACTGGTAGCCGCAGGCTTCAGTCCCGGTGAATAGGAGGGACTTCCTTCGCCAGTGTCTGCTTTTCCAGAGCAAACCGGCCGGTCACCGCGAAGCCAAGCGTGTCGCCGTCCGGGCTCCGGAACAGGGCTTTGACGTCAGCCCCGTCCTGTTCCACCTGCCATTCGCCCTCGGCATCCATCGGCGGTGGGCAGACTGCGGTCGGGCAACAGGGTGTTTTTACCATCACCGGCATGGTGCCATAGCTGACTTCCGTGCGCGCACCGGCCAGTGTTTTCGCCAGCGCCCGGGCACAGGCCATCAACGGCAGCACATAAAGCAGAACGCGCCCGTCCACTTCGGCGCAATCACCCAGGGCAAAGACATCCGGTGCGGAGGTTTCCAGAGCCCGGTTCACCTGAATACCCCGGCCGGAACGGATCCCGGCTTCGCGGGCCAGTTCAGTGCGGGGGCGCAGCCCCACTGCAGACACAACAAGGTCGGCCTGGAGTTGCTCACCATTACCGAGCATCAGCTCGACGCCACTGCCCTGCGTCTCTACCCGCTCAACCACCGTCCCCAAATGAAACCGAACCCCAAGCCTCTCCAGCTCGGCCTGCACGGCACCAGCGGCTGCCTCCGGCAGCAGACTGGGCATCAGAGATGAGTCCGGGGCGATAACATCCACTTCGTAGCCACCATTGCGCAGATCATTGGCAAACTCACACCCGATCAGGCCTGCCCCCATAATCGCGACCCGCTTGCCCTCGGCGAGGGCCTTACGGAAGGCACGGTAATCCATCAGGTCGTTAATGGAATGAACCCGGTCCTGCGCGTTACCATCCAGACTCAGGCGGATGACGTCGGCGCCCCAGGCCAGAACCAGCTTGGCATAGCGTATGGACTGGTCGCCCAGCTTGAGCTCATGGGCATCGGTATCAATGCCCGTAACCGTGGACCAGGGGCGAATCTCCACCCCCAGTTGCTCGGCCATAGCCTCAGGGTTGGCCTGGGCCAGACCATCCGCGTCCTTGTCTTTGGTAAAGCCGGTCGACAACATAGGCTTGGAATAGCTGACGCCGTCGTCGGCAGTCACCATAATGACCGGGGTTTCCTTATCCAGTTTGCGAAATTCCCGTACCAGTGAGTAACCCGACAAACCGGTACCAACGATCACAATAGGTGTCTGCTCGGTCATGACTCTGTCCTGCCTTTAGCCGATTTCGATCATTTCAAAATCTTCCTTGCCCACACCGCAGTCCGGGCAAACCCAATCCTCGGGCACATCTTCCCATTTGGTGCCAGGCTCAATACCGTCCTCCGGCCAACCCTCGGCTTCATCGTAAATCAGACCACACACCACACACTGCCACTTCTTCATAACTAACTCCCACCGATTTGTCTGCGAGGATATTATTGTCGAACAATAAAGCAATCAAGCACAAAGATCACAAAATGCGACCGAGTTCCAGCCGACCACCACTCACCCGATTGGCTGCCATCATAACCGCGACACCGGCGTTGACCAATGCCACCACCGACAGCCCGGATCGGGGTTTTCTGCCAATAGCCACAATTACAGACCCGGCAATACCGCCGCGCCCCTCCCTTCGATCGCCCCACTTCGGTATAATCCGCCGTTTTGGACAGGACCCGATCGTTATGACCGATACCGTCGCTGAAATGAACCAGGTCATGGCAGACGCTGACTGCCTGGTTCCCGAAGAGCAGGTGCATGCCGCCATCGACACCATGGCCAGCGCCATCACCGATCGCCTCAAAGACAGCAACCCATTGTTGTTCTGCGTCATGAACGGCGGCCTGATCCTGACCGGTCAGCTCCTGCCACGACTGAAATTTCCGGTTCAGGCGGAGTATCTGCATGCCACCCGCTACCGCCAGGAGACCACCGGCGGCATTCTGGAATGGAAGCTGCAGCCGGAAGCCGACATGAAAGGCCGCACGGTTCTGATCGTCGACGACATCCTTGACGAGGGTACGACGCTGTGCGCCATTGCAGATTACTGCCTGGCTCATGGTGCCAGCGAGGTCCTGACTGCGGTGCTGGTAGACAAGGAGCACGATCGCAAGGCACGCCCCGGCCTGAAGGCAGACTTTACCGGCCTTTACGTTGAGGATCGATTCCTGTTAGGCTATGGCATGGATTATAAAGGCTATTGGCGCAACGCTCCGGGAATCTATGCCGTTAAAGGACTGTGACCAGCCCCCCGAGCTGAGCATACCTCCCACGTTCTGGTACCGGTCGCTGGTGGCGGCCGGCCTTTACTGTCCTGAGGTTCATGGCCCGGCCCGCTACTGGCTAACGGTGGAGGGATCGTTTACCCGGGCCCTGCAGCAAAAATGTCAGGAACGCTTTCACGTTGAGATTCTCAGGGAGGGTTTTTCGACCCCAACCCCTGCAGAGGCAAAGCGCCTGAACCTGGCACCGCGCCAGCTCGCCTGGGTACGGGAAGTTCGCCTTTGCGGTGACGGCCGCCCTTGGGTGCTGGCCCGGACAGTGATCCCACAGACCTGTCTGCATGGCCATGGCCGCCGCCTGCGCAATCTTGGCAACAAGCCCCTGGGTGCCTATCTGTTCAGCAGCCCGGAGTGGCAGCGGGGGCCTCTGGAAACAGGTCTCTGCAAAGCCCGTAGCAACGGTCACCCTCGTCTTGCCCGCAGATCCCTGTTCCACCGGGGTTCCTGCGCTCTTCTGGTGGGGGAATATCTTCTACCCCGGTTATACCAGTCGCCCAACCGGGGTTAACCCTACCGCTACAGCTGGCTATAATCGGATGCACTCTCACGCATCAACACGCGGATACCAGCTCCTATGTTGCAGATCACCCTGCCCACCCACGTTCATGCCCGCCTGGCTGACTACGCACGCCTGCTGCGCATCGACCGCCCGATCGGCACTTTGTTGCTGCTGTGGCCAACCTATTGGGCACTCTGGCTGGCGGCCGAGGGGGTCCCGTCATTTGCCAATCTGGTGATTTTTACCCTCGGCGTGTTCTTCATGCGGGCGGCAGGCTGTGCTATCAACGATTTTGCCGACCGGGACTGGGATCGCCATGTCAAACGCACCAAAGACCGCCCGCTCACCGCCGGCCGGGTCCGTGCCTGGGAAGCCGTCGCCCTGTTTGCCGGGCTATGCCTGGTGTCGTTTCTGATGGTGGTGCTGTTCGCCAACACCCTGACCCTGTATCTGTCATTCGGTGGTGCACTGCTGGCCTTTATCTACCCGTTTATGAAGCGTTACACCCATTTGCCCCAGCTGTTTCTGGGCGCCGCCTTTTCCTGGGCCATTCCCATGGCCTGGGCAGCTGAGGCCAACCAGCTCAGTCAGCTCACCTGGTTGCTGTTTACCGCCAACGTGCTCTGGACGGTCGCCTATGACACCCTCTATGCCATGGTCGACCGGGATGACGACCTGAAGGTCGGCATAAAATCGACAGCCATCCTGTTTGGTGATGCAGATCGGGCGATCATTGCTCTGCTGCAGACCATGGTGGTGGTGATTCTGGTGATGGTGGGCCAGCGGGCGGAACTGGGCTCCTTCTATTATCTCGGCGTTGTGGCCATGGCCACGCTCTTCGTCTACCACCAGTACCTGGCCAGGGAGCGGAACCGGGAAGGATGCTTCAAGGCATTTCTCAATAACAACTGGGCCGGCTTTGCAGTGTTTCTGGGTCTGGCGTTGGATCTGGCGTTCTGACTACCCGCCCATGTCATATACTTGTAACAAAGACGCGTTGTAATGACTCGGCAACATTACAAGGGAGTGTGTTCGCACCTCTGATCAGAGAACTCCCGAGGTCTGACACAGGTTGATGCATATGAGTGGAAAAACTGTCCTGATCGTCGATGACGAAGCGCCTATCCGTGAAATGATTGCGGTCGCGCTCGAAATGGCGGATTACGACTACCTGGAGGCAGCGGATGCCCGTGAAGCCCATGCCCTGATTATCGACAAGCAACCAGACCTGATCCTGCTGGACTGGATGCTGCCGGGAACCAGCGGTGTCGAACTTGCGCGCCGGCTGAAGAAAGAAGAGGCCACCGCCGATATCCCTATCATCATGCTGACCGCCAAGGTGGAAGAGGATAACAAGATTCAGGGCCTGGAAGTCGGTGCCGACGATTACATCACCAAGCCGTTCAGCCCACGTGAGCTGGTAGCCCGCCTGAAAGCGGTTCTGCGTCGTGCCACACCGCCGGGTGTCGACAGCCCCATCGAAGTGGACGGTCTGACCCTGGACCCGATCGGCCATCGTGTGACCACGGTCGACGGTGCCATTAATATGGGCCCGACCGAGTACCGCCTGCTGCAATTCTTTATGACTCACCAGGAACGGGTCTATACTCGGTCTCAACTGCTGGATCAGGTCTGGGGCGGCAACGTGTATGTCGAGGAACGCACCGTCGATGTTCACATCCGCCGCCTGCGCAAGGCGCTGGGAGACAGGTACGATCATCTGATTCAGACCGTGCGGGGAACGGGCTACCGGTTTTCCACCAAAGTGGCCTGATTTACTCCCTGACGACAGCTCCGGACCGCCCCTCATCGTCCGGCGATCACGGCATCAGCGCCGGCAACACGACAAGGCAGTAGTGGATGCAACACAACTGGTCCCGTTACCTGAGACTGATCATCACCGCGCTCGCAGGCACCACACTGGTGGGGTTCTATTTCGGCGAGCCGCTCTACGGGCTGCTGGTGGGACTTGTTGCCTATCTCTGGTGGACCCTGGTCCAGGCCCGGCGCCTTTACCAGTGGCTGGGCAACCCCAGCGCTTCCGACGAAGCGCCCCAGAGCATCGGCTTGTGGGGTGATATCTTCGACAGCCTGCACAAGCTGAACCAGAACCACCTGATGACCCAGGATCGCCTGCGGGCCCGTATCAACCGGGTTCAGGAATCCACCAACGCCATGCGCGACGGCGTTATCATGACCGATGCCCGTGGCGCCATGGAGTGGTGGAACGGCTCGGCCGAATACCTGCTGGGTTTCCGCCGCAGCACCGATCAGGGTCAGTACATCCATAACCTGATCCGCAACCCGGCATTCAAGGCCTATTTCGATACCCGGGATTACCGCGAGCCCCTGGAAATCAACTCGCCGGCCAAGCCCCACATCCATCTGCAGATCCAGATCAGCCTGTTCGGCGACGATGACCGACTGATCGTGGCCAAGGATGTCACCCGGCTGTATCAGCTTGAACAAATGCGGCGGGACTTTGTCGGCAACGTTTCCCATGAAATGCGCACACCGCTGACCGTGATCAGTGGCTACCTTGAAACCCTGGTGGATCATGGTGATGAGCTGCCTGCCAAGTGGCGCCGGGCTATCAATACCATGGCGGCACAGGCCTCACGGATGGAGGCCCTGATCACAGATCTGATTCTCTTGTCCCGTATCGAAACCGGCGAGCATACGGTGGATGACACCCTGACCGATGTCGACGCCCTGCTGAACCAGATCTGTCATGATGCCCGGGCCCTGAGCGGCGACAAGGGCCACCAGATCACGGTTCAGATCAGTGACCACCGACTGCTGCAGGGCGATGAAAGCCAGCTACGCAGTGCGTTTTCCAACCTGGTGTTTAATGCGGTGAAATACACACCGCCCGGCGGAGCCATCACAGTTGCCTGGAGCACCAATCGCGACGGCGCCCACCTGTCGGTGAAGGATACCGGCATCGGTATTGACCCGATCCACATCCCCAGGCTGACCGAACGGTTCTATCGCGCCGACCCCAGTCGCCACAAGGACACCGGCGGAACCGGCCTGGGCCTGGCTATCGTCAAGCATGTACTGATCAATCACGACGGCAACCTGGAAATTCGCAGCAAAGTCGGCGAAGGCAGCGAATTTATCTGCCATTTTCCAAGGGAGCGACTGGTCGAGAGGATTCCCGAACAGGTTCCGGAGGACTGAGGCGCCCTCAGTTAGCGGTTTGAGGCCCGGAACCTGGCCACAAATCGTGACAGATCCTCCAGCTTCTTCGGGTCTTCATCGACAAAACGGATAGTGACACTGACAAAGTCGGTATCCTGGCGCTTGTCCACAGCCTGCAACTGATGCACGTAACCGTTCAGACGCGCCATCTGGCCATCGCCCATGTCGATATCCACCACCGCCTGATCGAGAATCCCCGGGAATTCCTGATCCCGCTTGGCGATCACCCGCACTTCCGTCAGATTGATATCCTTGACCACCGATTTCAGTGTACTGTCGGAAAACCTCACAGATGCCATACTCATGACACCACGAGTCTGAGGCTTGCCGGTCGCCGCTTTTGCACTACCTGCATTCAGCAGCGGGTTATCAGCAACGGGCTCAGGCTTTGAGGCTTCGGGCCTGGATGCCGGCGCCTCCCGCTTCTGGGTGAGCAAGGCGGCGGACTCCTTGAACGCCTCCGCCGGTCCTTCCAGTGATTTGCCGCTGCGATCCATGGCGTCCTTCAGGCGGCGACCCATCACTTTGATGATTTTCTTACTCAGCCCATCCGGACTGAAAGGCTTGCCCAGGTATTCAGAAACCCCTTCCTTGACCGCCTCAATAACATGATCCTTGTCGCCGCGACTGGTAATCATGATGAACGGCACCTTCTGGTACTGCGGTTGCTGGCGCATCCACTGCAGCAGTTCCAGCCCGGACATCTCCGGCATTTCCCAGTCGCACAGCACCAGGTCAAAACTGGTTCTGGACATCAGGGACTGGGCACGCCGGCCATTCTGGGCATCCGTGGTTTCAATGACGGGAAAGCGCTGTCGCACTGTCCGTTTCACCAGATCTCTCACAAAACTGGCGTCGTCGACCACCAGCGCCTTCAGTATTGCCATAGCGACATCTGCTCCGGATTCCACTCATGCTCCAACTATAGAACATCCCGGTCTTGACGTGACCTAAGTGCTACAAAAAGACGACAAAACCGGCGTTCACCGGGACCATTCCCAACCGAAAAAAACACGTGGCACTGTAGGCTATGGCGGTATTTCCCGACACGGAAAACGCGCTAACATGGCAGCCGATGCCCAAACGATTCTATTGCGAGGATTCCCGTGCCTGACCTGATCTCCCGGACTGCCATTCGCCGTACACTGGTGGCGATTTCCCTGAGCACGCTGGCGCTGGTTGCCAGGGCAGAAACCGAAACAACCGCCACACCGGCGTTTGAGCAATGCAAACAGGCGCTCGGAGAGAAAGCCGTCGCCGCCGGTGTGCGTGAATCCACGGTGCAGTCCGTGATGGCCGGCGTGGTGCACCTCGACAGAGTGATTGAGCTGGACCGAAGACAGCCCGAATTTACCACCACCTTTGCCGACTACCTGAACCGACGGGTTAACGACGCCCGGGTCGGCAAAGGCCGGGAATTATTGGCAGAACACCGTAAACTCCTGGACCGCGTGACCGCGGAAACCGGTGTTCCCGCCCCCTATCTGGCCGCATTCTGGGGTCTGGAAACCAACTATGGCAGCTACTTCGGCAAGATGCAGGTGCCCAGTGCCCTCGCCACCCTGGCTTGCGATGCCCGGCGCAGCAGCTTCTTCACAGAGCAATGGATCGCTGCCCTGCGGATTATTGACGAAGGCGCTATTCCCGCTGATCAGATGGAAGGCTCCTGGGCCGGCGCCATGGGCCATGTGCAGTTCATGCCGACGGTATTCCTGAAACACGCGGTCGACGCCGATGGCGATGGGCGCCGGGATCTCTGGAACAGCCTGCCTGACGCCATGATGTCTGCCGGTCGTTTTCTCGAGTCCATGGGCTGGGATGGCGACTATCGATGGGGGCGGGAGGTGCTGTTACCCGACAACTTTGATTTCAGTCTGGCCGATGGCCGTCGCCTGCCCCTGGCTGACTGGCGCAAGATGGGGATCACCGATGCATTTGGTAACCGTCTGGCCAACGAACCCATTGAAGCGGCCCTGATCGTGCCCAGCGGCCATCAGGGCCCGGCCTTTCTGGTATACAGTAATTTCCGGGTGATCATGGGCTGGAACCGATCCGAGTTCTACGCCATTGCCGTTGGCCACCTGGCCGACCGGATTGCCGGCGCCGGAAAGCTTCAGAACCCTCCCCCGGAAGACCAGCCCGCGCTGTCAAGAAATCAGGTGCTGGAGCTCCAACAGGCTCTGAATGACAAAGGCTACCCGAGCGGGGAACCCGACGGCATACTGGGCTCCAATACCCGCAAGGCCATTCGCGCGTACCAGAAGGCGGAGGGCCTGGTGGCTGACGGCTTTCCCTCAGAGCAGGTATTGGTCGCTCTCGGGGTTTACAGCGGCTCCTGAAGGTGTCCATTTTTTTTACAGCCGTCAAAAACAAGCGATCTAACTATCTGTATTTAAAGAATTAAAATATTGGCACGTATTTAGCTACACATCTTCACAGTGCCTGGAAAACTCCCGGCTATCCTAAAACTGTGTGTAGTAAGGTGTGGACAATGCTTAAAATGATGAAAGGAATCGTAGCCGCGGCAACGCTTGGGTTCGCCGCGACTTCTTGGGCCTTCCCGGTGAACCTTGACTCTGTATCAGGCGCCTGGGGGACACCCACTAATGGCAGTAACATTCAAGGCGTTGGTACCGATACGCTGCGATGGGGCACTGGAGAGGTGGCCTGCTCGGGCGCCTGGTGGTGGAAGACGTGCTCCAACGGCCCTCAAAGCGGTTTCACCTTTCAGGGACCCGCCAGCCTGCCACAAACCATCACCTCTGATGCTGAATTTGTGTTGGGAAGCTTTACACACTTTAATAACCGCATCACTGGCGACAGCATCACCGGCGTTGACCTGGATGTATTTGCGACATTTTCTACCAATGCCAGCAACAGCACCGTGACAGGACCCTACACATTCGAGTTTTCGCACATTGAAACGCCGAACGTTCATTGCGGACCACTTTCATTCATCTTTGGCTGCTCACAAAAAGATGTCGACGACGTAGTTCGCCTCGATAACGTCATTGAAAGTTCCGAGTTTCAATTTGGCTCGAGCATTTACTCTCTGTCATTACTGGGTTTTGCAAATGGCGAGAATGTCATCAGAACCGCTGAAGGTAATGCCACGTCAGTGAACCTGCTGGCCAAGCTGAATGTTCGCTCCGTACCGGAACCCGGCACTCTCGCGCTGCTGGGACTCGGTCTGGCTGGTCTGGGCCTGGCGCGCCGCCGCAAGCTCTGAGCAATATCTGCTTCGCCGGCAGTACCTTGTGCTGCCGGCGATTCTGCTACCCTCCCGTGATCTGAATCCCGAATCCGCGCATAATACTGGTATCACCCAGTCACCACGAATCGGGACATTATGGACTCCATCACACAGGCCGCCCTTGGCGCTTCCATTGCGGGCGCGGTTGCCGGCAAAACCCTGGGGCGATCGGCCCTTCTTACCGGTGCGTTGCTCGGCACATTACCCGACCTGGATGTGGTCATCGACTATGGCACAGCGGTTGCCAACTTTACCCAGCACCGGGGGTTCAGCCACTCTCTGTTTATTCTGGCACCACTGTCTCTGCTTATCGCCTGGGGCCTGTGGCGCTGGAAACCGCTCATTTCCTATCAGCGATGGCTGGCTCTGGTTGGTCTGATCCTGATCACGCACCCGTTGCTGGATGCCTTTACCACCTACGGCACCCAGCTGTTCTGGCCCATTGGCCCGCCCGTGGCGATCAACAGTATCTTTATTATTGATCCGCTCTATACCTTGCCACTACTGGCGGGTTGTCTGGCCTTTCTGTATCGCCCACCGGCGTCGAGAACCGTTGCCGCCGGATTACTTGTTTCCAGCCTTTATCTCGGCTGGACCCTGATTGCACAACAGATCATCACCGATCGGGTGCGACCGGCGCTGGCGAACGCCGGTATGGAACAGGCGGCCCTGATGGTTCAACCCATGCCATTCAACACCGTTCTGTGGCGTGCCACAGCGGTCAGTGCCGGGCAAAGAATCGAAGTAGTGACCGGTTTCCTCGATGCCAGCGACGAACTGGTACTGGAACGCTTCCCGCGGCAACCAGAGCTTGCCCGCCTTGTCGCCGAGCTGCCAGAGGCCCGGCGGCTGGAATGGTTTACCGGCGGTTTCCTGGACTACCAGCAGAACGGCACTCAGATAACCGCAACGGATATCCGGCTGGGCATACCCGGCGCTCACCCTTTCACCTTCATCCTGGCTGAAACCGCCGAAGACGGACTGCAGCCACTGGCCAGCGATCGCCTGCCCCGCCCGGCGCTGAACCGGGCCGCCCTGCCCCTGTTGTGGAATCGAATGACCGGCCAGGTACCGGTATTGTGCCTGGCCACGCTGTCTGCTCCCAACCACGGGAGCTCCTGCTGATGCGGCTGGATCAATATCTGAGCAACGGTACAGAGCTTTCCCGCAAAGAGGCGAAAAAGGTCGTGTCAGCGGGACGAGTGAAGGTGGATGGCGAAACCTGCCGGCAGGCCAATCGCCAGGTGGAGGCCGAACAGTCCGTTCATCTTGATGGAAAACCGGTTAACCCACCCGGCGATATCTACCTGATGATGCATAAACCCGCTGGAGTGCTCAGTGCCACCACCGACAGCAGCCAGCCAACGGCACTCGACCTGCTGCCCCGCGGCCTGGCCAGTCGGGTTCATATCGCCGGGCGGCTGGACAAGGACACCACTGGCTTGCTATTGCTGACCAGTGATGGCCAATGGTCCCACGCGGTCACATCCCCCCGCCGGGAATGCCGCAAAAGCTATCGGGTCTGGCTGGCTGAGGCTATCCCGGACGAGGCCCGCCGGGCGCTTGAAAAAGGCGTCATGCTAAACGGTGAAACCACGGCGACCAGACCCGCCGAAGTTCGTGTACACAACAACCAGCTGATCGACCTGACCATCGGCGAGGGCCGTTACCACCAGGTCAAACGGATGCTGGCGGCGGTTGGCAATCGTGTTGAGGCCCTGCACCGTTTCCGTATCGGCAGCATTGAACTGGATGATAAGCTGGCGCCCGGAGAATTCCGGGCTCTGACCTCTCAGGAAATCCGCTCAGTAACAGAGTGAAGGCCTCGGCCTAGGCACGCTCGAACCGCTGGGCTGCCAGATTTTTCCGCACTGAACCTGCTTCAAACACCTCGCCGTTCATGGCGATGTAGACCCCCGCCGGTAACAGCGACACCGCGGCCCAGGCAAAGCCGATGTTGAAGATAGCGTCGGTGCGCCGCATACGCGCGGGCTGCATGGCACCGGTCAACACAATCGTGCGATCGGCTACCGATTTCAGTGCCTCGGCGGTCTGCGCCATGGTATCGGTGCCATGGGTAATCAGGATACGCTGGCAGGCCGAAGCCTTGACCGCTTCCAGAATGGCCTGACGGTCCTCATCGGTCAGTTCCAGGCTGTCCTTCCGCATCAGGGGACGAATCTCGTAGCCGTCGTGGATGTTGGATTCCGTCAACAGTTCCGGTAACAGGCTGTCACCGATTTCAAACTTGCTGTTGGCATCAAAATAGACCTTATCGATGGTGCCACCGGTGGTCAGTATCTCAATCATGGCCTGAACTGTTCCTTTATTGTGAGGACGCTGTGGTGGCCCGAGACTGCTTCGCCTCTGCCGCCATCAGAACTGCATTCTTTTCCTGTGCATAACGCTTCGCGGCCGATGCCACCGAGCCTGGCTGGCCGGTGGCAAGCCAGCGTTTGATTCGGCCGGCATCGCCCATCGGAGAACGGGTACCCAGGGAGTCCAGCAAAACCGTGATTACCGGTGTTCCGTTCATCTCAGAGACCATCACCAGACAACGCCCCGCCTCTGTGAGGTATCCGGTTTTACTCAGGCTCACGCCCCAGCTGTCCCGGTGCACCAACGCATTGGTATTGCCAAACGACAGGCTGTACCGGGGTTTCCGGAATTCGGCCCGGTAGTATCCGGTGGTAGAGGCCTCACGAATCTCAGGATGCTTGAGCGCAGCACGTGCCAGGATCACCAGATCGGCGGCCGTGGACACGTTGTCGGTAGAGAGACCGGTCGGGTCAACAAATCGGGTCTGGAGCATCCCCAGAGCTTTTGCCTTGGCATTCATCGCGGCAACAAAACCGTCGAAGCCACCCGGATAGACACGCGCCAGAGTGTAGGCAGCAAAGTTCTCGGATGACATCAGGGCAATCCGCAGCACATCCCGGCGCCGAAGCTGAGAGCCCACCCGAATGCGGCTCCAGGCGTTCGCGGCAGCCTCGACATGACGCTCCTCGAACGTCAGCCACTCGTCCATATCCTGTCCCGATTCCACCACCACGAGTGCCGTCATCAGCTTGGTGATCGACGCCACCGGTACCGGGCGATCGGCGTGCTTACCGAACAGCAGGCCCTCTTTGCCAACTTCGGCCGCCGCTGCCTGCACCGACGCCAGGTTCGGCGCCCGCTCCGGACTGGCGAGGCTCTGGCCGGACACCGCCAGGAAAAAGACGACAACAGTGACAAACACGGAATAACGCATGGTGAACTACCTGCCTCTCAGGCCTTAACAAGGAATGGGTCAATAGCGCGAACTATATCAGCGCAGACGGGCCGAACGCAGGTCTCATTTTCAATCATGCGTTTTAAACAGCAAATGCAAAAAATCTTAAATTCCTGTAAAATATTAATCAAATCAATTCGTTACATCTCGTTAATCATTGTAACCAGAGTGTAACGGTGCCGCTTTCCAGTTTCAGGATGCGTTCAGGATGGACTCTCCGTCGCTCGGCCAGACTCTCTCCAGGGAAACCCGCTCGGACAGATTACCGGCGTGGCTGCACCAGTCGTTCCCGTTTGTTATCCTTCTCCTGGCCATTACCTATGGACTTGCGACGACCTTCTGGCAGGATCCGCCGACTCTTTCGGTCAATCCTTCGGTGCAGACCGACAGCGCCACAAACGGCCCTCGCATCGCTGGCCAGATCGAATATCTGATCCACCCCCTGGGCAAGGTACTGCAAGACAGACTCTGGCAATCCGAAGTCTGGAGCCGGACGGATACCCGCTATTCCGGAATCGGCTATCCCTACAAACCCGCAACTTTCCGGCTGACACTCGAAAACCCGACGTCAGAACCTGCGAACAGCCAGGTGACAGTACCTGCACCTTACCTGGACCACCTGCAACCTGCCCTGATTCACCCGGACGGAAGCATCGAACACCTACCCGCCATGGGCGACCGATACCCCTTCGATCAACGATTCCTGGCGCTACCGCAGTGGGTCTGGCCGGTCACGCTGCAACCGGGCACCACCACCCTGCTGATGGAAGTGCAGAATCACGGCCCGGTACTGTTGCCGGTCATTCTGTCAGACAGCGCCGAGGCTCTCGGTGCCGGCACCGCCATCACCGCCTGGAAATCCTTTGTCACCGGCCTGCTGGTGTTTGCACTCTTACTCAACCTGAGCATAGTGGCCAAGCTCCGCCGACCGGGCCTGGCCTGGCTGAGCGTGCTGATGATCAGTGTTATCTACAGCCAGCTGGTGATGGACGGCCTGGGCCTGTGGCTGATCTGGCCGGCACTGCCAGAGCTCAATGCCCTGCTCAGCATCAGTCTGCCGCTGTGCCAGATCGCGCTTTGCGAATTCACCCCACACTTCCTCCAACTGACCCGCACTGAAGCCCGGATACTCCGGGCCTTCAGCCTTCTTGCCGGAGCGCACCTGCTGGCAGCGCCTCTTGGGTTTCAACTCCTGGGTCAACATGCCTTCCTGATGAGCAGTGCCGTCGGCGGGCTGTTCATCTTTGCCCTGAGCCTGCGCCAGCTGAACAGCCACGTTTACGCCCGTTACTATGCCCTGTCGGTACTGGCGATCGTGATCGGGGCTGTCACGTCATCACTTCGCACTGTTGGCTGGTTGCCCGTGAATGCGGTGACCGACTCCGCCTTTTTCCTGGGCGCAGCCACCGGCTCCCTGATCCTGACCAGTGGTGTGGGTAAACTGCTGCTGGAAGAACGCAAGAAACGTCTGAGCTCAGACATACGTGTGCAGGAGGAACAGAAACTCCGGGCCAGCATTGAGCGTGATTATGACCGTTTGCTGAAAACCCACAGAGTAACCGGCAAGCCAAACAGGCCCATGCTGGAGGAAACCCTGGGCGCTCTTGACTGCCACAAAACGCCCTACACCCTGTGCATGATTCGCCTGGCCCGGTTCAATGAACTGGAACAGGCCCTGGGCTACCGAGCAGCCGAAGAACTCCTGAAGCAGTACCTGCGGCAACTCAACCGGTATCTCAAGCAAACGGTGGGCGATCAACTGGTGATGATCAACGGTTACAGCGTGGCGACCCTGGACACCGTCAACCATGCCTTTGCCCTGTTGCGCCATCCCGACGAAGCGCTGGAGAGCCAACGCCTGCAGGCCATCAGCCGCTGGTTGTCCGAGAACTTCCGTGAGGGCCGTTTTTCCTTTTCCTGGGCCGCCTCGGTTGGCGTCGCCCACGCCCCGGAACATGCTGCAGAACCGGCCGGCGTACTCGCCTGTGCCGGCTTTGCCTCGCTGGACGAAAGCCTGCCGCTGGTGGTTTATGATCCTGCCATTGCCGAGTGGCAATACCGCCAGCAAATGCTGATGCTGGATGTGGAACAAGCGCTGCGTTCCGGCGAAATGTGGCTGGAGTACCAGCCCAAGATCAACATCCGCGATGGCCGGATTGGCTCACTGGAAGCCCTGATTCGCTGGCAGCACCCGGAATTCGGCAGGATTGCTCCCAGCCAGTGGATTCCCCTGGCCGAAGAAGTGGGGATCATTCACACGGTCACACTCTGGGTTCTGGACCGAGCCTGCAGGGACAGCCATCAGCTTCGTGAACAGTATGGGCGTGATATTACGGTCGCGGTGAACATTTCCGCCAAGGATCTGGCCCACAGTCTGTTCCACGAGGAAGCCGGCGCCATCGTCCGACGACACAAACTGGAGCCGGCCAACGTCAGCCTGGAAATTACCGAAACCGCCATGATGACCGATCCGGAAACGGCCCGCAGCACCATCCGGACCCTGAGCGCGATGGGCTTCCGGATTGCACTGGATGACTTCGGATCCGGCCACTCATCACTTGGCGCCCTGGCACAATTCGAGCTGGATGAGCTGAAAATCGACCGCAGTTTTCTGGAGGGGGTACTGGATTACCCCTCAAGACAGAAAATACTTCGTGCCGCTCTTGAGCTGGGCACAGCCCTGGACCTGGATGTGGTGGTCGAAGGCGTGGAAGACGAAACCATCGCACTCTGGCTGCATCAGTTTCCGGGCTTGCAGGGGCAGGGTTATTACTGGGGCCGCCCGTTCAGCCTGGAACACAAAACCCGTTAGCTGCCGATAATCACCGTTCCACTGCCAACGGTAACGCCCCCGCAGGATACAGCACCGCCGGTAACCGCAGCCGGTTTGCCATTGATCATCACGGTTCCGGAACCGGCCGCAATGGCCCGGGGATGGGGCGGATGCTTGGGCTTTGAATGGGGTTGCAGCGGATCGCCTACCCGGGCAACGGGTTTACCGTCCACGAGAACATCGGGGGAGCCGGCAATCACCGGTGTGGGCGGGAATCCCTGATGGTCCATACCGAGATCGCCCAGCAATACTATCGCCTTACTCATGGATTGATTCCTTTCATCATTGAGTCCTGAGCCACCATCCTATACCGAAATCCGCACGGACCCAAGTCCCGCACCAGCTCAGTGCATGCTAAAAGATGCAGATACGACTGACCTGCATCAAGGGGGCTGACGGCGGTCCGTTTTACACTTCCTTCACACTTATCAGCCATGGAGGCCGTCATGTCATCGCCCACTGAACCCGTTCAGGCGCCCAACGAGGCAACACCAGGCTCAGCCTTCCATTGCTGGCAGCAGGGCTATGGCGTTATCCGGCACTCCGAACAGACCTCCGCCAGAGTCCGGGAACTCGCTGGAAAACTGGTTAGTGCCGGGCACCAACCGGATGAAGATACGGTGTACCGGAAGCTGATCGCCCTGGACCGGCTCACCAGCGCCGGCCTGTGGCTGGTGGTGCACATGACCTATTGCAACCGGGTGGACATTGCCGGCGCCCCCCTGGTCGCCCAGGATTTCAAGGCTTCGCCGGAAGGCCATACCGGAGGCGCCCTGAACATGGTGCCTGCCTACGCGGCCTACCTGGCCCTCAACAACCTGACCGGAAAAACCCGCAGCTGGCTGATGGGACAAGGGCATTGTGTGGCCGCCGTGGATGCACTCAACGTTCTGACCGGCAATCTGCATCCCGAGCAACGCGCCCGTTACCTGGCGCCTGAGGGACTATCTCGACTGGCCTCCGACTTCTACAGCTATCGCCAGAAACCGGATGGCACGATGGCGGCGCCCCTCGGTAGCCACGTGAACCCCCATACCGCCGGGGGCATTATCGAAGGTGGCTACCTTGGGTTTGCCGAGCTGCAATACGCTCATATGCCTCTGCCCGGTGAATCCCTGGTGGCCTTCCTTTCCGACGGAGCCGCTGAAGAACAGCGCGGCAGTGACTGGATACCCCGGTGGTGGCGGGCCGAGGACTGCGGACTGGTCTTGCCGGTGATGATTGCCAATGGCCGTCGCATTGAACAACGAACCGAGCTTGGTACCCGAGAGGGTCTGGAACGGTTTGAGCAGCACCTGCAACACCGGGGCTTTGACCCGGTACGATTTGACGGCCGTGATCCCGCGGCTTTCGTCTGTGCCATGTACGACATGGAGCAGGCACTAGCAGCCCATGGCACTGCTGCGCAACAAGGTGAGATCAGCTACCCGGTTCGCATACCCTACGGTATCGCAGAGACCGTGAAAGGCTATGGTTTCTATGGCGCCGGAGAAAACGCAGCTCACAATCTGCCTCTGCCCGGCAATCCTCGTATGGATGCCATATCCCGGGAGCTGTTCAATGAGTACGCAACACCGCTATGGGTAAAGCCGCAGGAGCTGAACCTGGCGGTATCCGAGCTGAATGAACACAGCCAACAGGGCCGGCCACTGGAGCGGGATCACCCGCTGGCGCTTCGCCGCCCCTCGGAACCTGCCATTCCGGTTTTGCCCTGGGCTCAGAACAAATGCTCACCCATGACTGCCGTTGATGAATTCTTCAAGGCTCTGGTCGCGGACAACCCGGAACTCCGGCCCCGGGTCGGCAACCCGGACGAACTCGCCAGCAATCGACTCAAAGGCGTGCTCGACAGCCTCAAGCACCGCGTGAACGACCCGGAGAACGAGGCCGAGTCAGTACACGGCAAGATCATTACGGCACTGAATGAAGAGGCGGTCGTCTCTGCCTGCCTGGCCAACAAAGCGGGATTGAATCTGGTGGCCAGCTACGAAGCCTTCTGCGTGAAAATGCTCGGCGCTATCCGGCAGGAGTTGATCTTCGCCCGACATCAGAAAGAAGTGGGCCGGCCACCGCAATGGCTGGGACTGCCAGTGATTGCCACCTCGCACACATGGGAAAACGGCAAGAACGAGCAATCCCACCAGGACACCAGCTTCTGTGAGGCTTTACTGGGAGAAATGAGCGATGTCTCCCGGGTGATTTTCCCGGCTGACTACAACAGCGCTCTGGCGATTCTGCCATCGGTTTACCGGGAGCGGGGCCGCATCAGTTGCCTCGTTATCCCGAAACGGGAGCGCCCGTGCGTCTTCAACGGCAGCGAAGCCGAAGCACTGGCAAAACACGGCGCACTGGTGGTGGACGAGGATACCTCGGCTGGCGAAGAACCCCTGCTGCTGATTGCCAATGGCGCCTATCAGCTTTCCGAGGCCATACGGGCTTGCGAGCGTCTGCGCGAGACCGGCACACCGTTCCGGCTGGTCTATCTGCAGGAACCCGGGCGCTTCCGTCAACCCCGGGATCCGATGGAAGCCACCTCCTGCCTGACCGAGTTTGAGCGGGAGCGTCTGTTCCCCCATCGCATGCACCGACGGGTTGCCCTGACTCATATGCGGCCGGAAGTGTTTCGCGGACACCTGCACACGCTGTTCCCGCAGCCCGGCCATTCCCGGGTACTGGGCTACATCAATCGGGGTGGTACCCTGAATGAAGCGGGCATGCTGTTCGCCAACCGTTGCTCATGGGGCCATGCCCTGGCGGCCTGCGCCGAGGTGATGGACAAACCTCCCGGAGAATGGCTCTCCAGCGCCGAACTGGCCGCAGTGGAGGGCCGAGGTGATCCGGGAGTGATTACCCGCGGACTGCCTTGACCCGGTTACGTATCGCAGTTTCCAGTTCCAACACCAGCAGAACCACAACACCAGCCACCACGGAAAACGCCAGTTGCTCCAGGCTCAGGGCCGCAGTGGTAAAGGTGTGCTGGAACCACGGCAGGTAGGTGAACAACAGCTGCAAAACCACGACCGCTGCGATCGCTGCCAGCACAACGGGGGTGCCGAGCACCCCCCGCAGAGTAATCGAGGCACTGTCGAGATAACGCACCGCAAACAGGTAGAAGACCTCCATCGCCACCAGGGTGTTGACCGCCAGAGTGCTGGCCAGCACCGGGTCCTGATGACGATGCATGACCCAGAACCAGGCCGCGAAGATACCCACCAGAAACAGCAGGGATACAAACGCCACCCGCCAGACCACAAATCCCTGCAGCAAGGACTCGTCCCGTGGTCTGGGAGGTTGCCGCATGACTCCGGGCTCGGGCGGCTCAAACGCCAGGGTCATGGCCAGCAGCACCGAGCTGACCATATTCACCCAGAGAATCTGCAAGGCGGAAATGGGCAACGTGAGCCCCAGTAACAAGGCGGTGATCAGACTGACGGATTCCCCCCCGTTAATCGGAAGCATGAAGGCAATGCCCTTACGCAGGTTCGTGTAAACCGTGCGCCCTTCCCTGACAGCCGCAGCAATGCTGGCGAAGTTATCATCCAGCAGCACCACCGATGACGCCTGCCGGGCCGCTTCCGAGCCCTTTACACCCATGGCAATGCCAACATCCGCCCGCTTCAGTGCCGGGGCATCGTTGACGCCATCACCGGTCATGGCCACCACACCATGCAGTGCCTGCAGCGCTTTCACTAACCTGAGTTTGTGCTCGGGGCTGGTGCGGGCAAACACATCCACCTCTCCGGCCAGACTCCGGAGCTGATCTTCATCCAGGTCATCAAGCTCTTTGCCGGTCAGTACCCGGTCGGCATTACGCAGCCCGAGTTTTCGGGCAATGGCACCGGCCGTCAGTGCGTGGTCGCCGGTAATCATCTTCACCCGAATACCGGCATCGTGGCACTCTTTGATAGCGCGGATAGCCTCCTGCCGGGGCGGATCCAGCAAGCCCACCACCCCCAGCAATTCAGCGCCCTGTTCCAGCTCTTCCAGCACCAGTTCCCGGCTGCCTTTCGCCATTGGCCTGCGCGCCAGTGCCAGCACCCTCAGGCCTTCGGAAGCCATTTCCGTGATGATCCGTTCCCAGTGCTCGGTGCTCAGCGGCTCCGTTCCACCGTCGGTGGATACCTGGTGCGCACACATGGCCAGAATCCGTTCCGGAGCGCCTTTGAGATAGGCGATACCGTGACCGTGGTGGTCGTGATGCAATGTGGCCATGAACCGTATGCGGGTATCGAAGGGAACCTCATCAACCCGCGGCCAGGCGGAGGCACTGTTCACATGATCAAATTCCGCCTTGCCGGCAAACACTTTCAGCGCGGCTTCCATGGGGTCCCCATGAATAGAAGGCTGCCCGTCTTTGCCAATAATGCTGGCGTCGTTACACAGTGCCGCCGCCCGGGCAAGCTCAGCCAGCACCCCATCGCCGGTGACCGGCCGACCCTCCCGGCAGACCATACCATCGCTACCATAACCTTCGCCGGTAATCTCATAGCGCTCACCGGAGGTCACAGCGGTAGTCACCATCATTTCGTTACGGGTGAGCGTGCCGGTTTTGTCAGAGCAAATGACTGAAACCGCGCCCAGGGTTTCGATCACCGGCATCCGGCGTACCACCGCCTTGCGACGCGCCATCTGGCGCACACCAATGGCAAGGGTAATGGTGAGAATGGCAGGCAAGCCTTCAGGAATGGCTGCCACCGTCAGGCCCACCACCGCCATGAACAACTCCCGGAATTCCAGGCCACTGAACACCAGACCGCCAAAGAAGATGAGAATGCCGGTCGCGATGACAATCAGAGAAAGCCCCCGCGCAAACCGGTCCATCTGTTCCAGCAGCGGAGTTTTAAGACTGGTGGTATCAGCCAGCAGGCCGGAAATGCGGCCGATTTCGGTATGCATACCGGTACGTACGACAACGCCCCGGGCGGTGCCCGTGGCCACCATGGTGCCGGAGAACGCCATGCCAGTCTGGTCGCCGAGGGCCGACTGCTCGTCCACCGGATCGGGGAACTTGTCCACCGCCTCGGATTCGCCCGTCAGGATAGCTTCCTCAATCTTGAGGTTGTTGGTTTTTTCCAGGCGAAGATCGGCGGGCACACGGTCACCAGCCTCCAACAGCACGGTATCACCAGGTACCAGCTCGCCGGCATCCACCTGATGCTGGCCGCCGGCCCTGACAATGCGGGCGCGGGGAGCCAGCATATGACGGATAGCGGACAATGCCTGCTCGGCCCGACCTTCCTGGATGAAGCCGACCAGGGTCTGGACAATCACCACCGCCAGAATCACCCCGGCGTCGACCCAGTGTCCGAGAGCACCGGTGATGGCCGCTGCGGTCAGCAGTACATAAATCAGGAAATTACGTAACTGGCGACCGAGCCGGGCCAGGGGGCCGGACGTCCTACCCTCTGGCAACTGGTTGGGACCAAACCTCTCATACCTGGCCCGCGCACTTTCGTCGGTCAAAGGCTCCGGCGCTTCCAGAAGAACCCGCGACTGTTCTGCGGCCAGGGCATGCCAGGCCTGAGACTGTGCGCCCCCGGCCACTGTCCGCTTTGAACCTGGCGTGCTGACTTCTGACATATCCCTGCTCCCTGCCTAAGGTCTGGGTCAACTACACAGGATTCTGCCGATACCGCCAATGCGCCAGGTCAAACCGAAGGCTGGTATAGCCGCGCCCGGTTGGCTATACCGGATCGACCGTTCGGTTCCCGGCACCCGGCAAGGTCTTCCGCGCCGCAGACCGACTGTTATCAACCGTATATTCCCGGCTCTTGACGGTATCCACGAAATACCAGTTAGCCAGGGCTTCGTCCTGAGTGAAAGTAACCACCATATAACCACGTTGATTGATGTTCAGGTAGTCCAGGCCATCCACCAGCAGGCCAATGCCCTGCTCCGCATCGGCAATTAGGGCATCAGGCAGTCCCAGATAGTCCTCCAGTCCGGGAGAAGACACCGAGGCGGTGGCAAATTCCACACCCACCTGGTTGCCATTCATATCCTTCAGATTATTGGCCCAGGCGTTATGGGTATCTCCGGCCAGCACCACCAGGTTTTTGTCCAATTGCCGCGCCATGCCAAGAACAACTTCTCTTTCTGCCTGATAGCCGTCCCAGGCATCGAGATTGTAGGGCGCGGCCGTGCTGATTCGGCTCAGTTCCTGCTCGGTGAGTGTGGGGTCGCCCTGCAGGGCTCGGAATTTGATAGTCGCGAGTTCCGCCAGGGCTTGCGGCAGTTCCGAAACGTTCCCCGTGGCAATACCCAGCAACAATTCCGCAGGCAAATCCATACGCCCCATCAACACCTGCTGCCCCAGCACCTGCCATCGCCCGGACGACGTGGCCAGCTTGTTCTGCAACCATAAACGCTGTTCAGCACCCAGCAGTGTCCGGTTTGGATCAGTCACATCGGCCATGAATTGCTGTGCATTCAGCCCGCTTTCACTCAGATAATTCAGGTAATCCAGCTGCTGATCGCGCCCGATAATGCGCGTATCCAGCATATGCAGATCCACCAGATCGCCAAAACGGAAGCTGCGATAGATGGCCTCGTCATTACCTTCGATCACCGGTCGGATCGGCATCCACTCGAAGAAGGCCTGCAGCGCCGACAGCTTGCGCTGATTAAAGTCGCCTTCAGAGTCATCGTGATTCTCAGCACCGTTACGCCAGGTATCGTTAGCCACTTCATGGTCGTCCCACACCACAATGAACGGCAACCGCTGATGGGCCAGCTGCAGATCCGGATCCTGCCGGTAAATAGCATACCGGCGGCGATAATCGGCCAGTGTCAGCAACTCCCGGTTATTGTTTTCCGGGAAGGTCCGGCCCAAAGCCCGGGCATCTTCCGAGGCATAGCTGTCCGGGTCACTGCTGTACTCATAGATATAGTCGCCCAGATGAATCACAGCATCCAGGTCCGCCTGTTTTGCCACTTCCCGGTATACGTGAAAGTAACCGGCCGGGTAGTTGGAGCAGGAAACCACAGCCAGTCGCACCTGCTCTACCGATCCTTCCGGCAAGGTAGTCGCGGCACCTACGGGAGAAGTGGCACCCGAGGAGCGGAAACGGTAATAGTAACGCTGGCCCGGCATCAGCCCCTGGGCATCCACCTTGATGGTGAAATCATGGGCTTCGGTGGTTTCGGCGGTTCCTGAGCGCACCACCGAGGCAAACTCCGCATCGGTGGCGATTTCCCAACCGACTTTCACCTTGCTGCCACGCTCGGGCACGGCCCGGGTCCAGAGGATAACGCTGTCCTGTAGCGGATCACCACTGGCCACACCATGGGTAAAATCAACCCGCCGTTTGTCGTCGCTATCCAGCACACACCCCGCCAGGCCGGTGGAAATCGCCACCGCCCCCATACCCAGTGCCGATGCTTTCAGAAAATCCCGTCTCGTCAGTCTAGCCATTGTCCACCCCTGTCATGTTCGTCATATGCTTTTTATCGTGCCCGGAAACCAAAACCGGTTGGCCTGAAAAGCTAGACCAGAGATATGAAGAACGCGTTGCCGGATTGCGACAAGGCTGTGGCAAATTCCGACAGGTGCATCGCAAGCAGACGGCAGTCACAAAAAACGGGAGCCGAAGCTCCCGTTTTGACCGAGTGAATAACGTGTCTGGCTAGCCGCTGACGAACACCGGCCCGAGCCCCAGATTCCAGAGAATGACCGAACCGACACGGGTGGATACCAGGATCACCAGTGCCACCGTGAGCAGTGCCCCTCCGTACATGACTGCCCGCTCCTTTTCGATGCCCATGACGATCGGTAAGCCGTCGTACATCAGCCAGGCGCCGTAACAGGCCGCCGCCAGGAACACCACAGCATTGAACCAAGGCACCGGGTACAGCAGCGCGAAACCGGCCAGGAACAGTGGCGTGCAGGAATAGGCTGCCAGGGCAATACCGTTAGACGGCACGTGCTCTTCCTTGGCGCCATAGGTTTTCGCCATCCAGTTAATGGCGTACCCGAGGGCGAAGACCCCCACCAGCATGGCGAGGTAGGTCAGAACGCTCATCTGGAGCGCACTGATTTCGGTGAGCTTGATCAGCCTTTCGCTACCGATAGACCAACCAAAATGGGCCGTCGAGATGTAGGCGCAGATTGGCGCTATGGCCGCCAGAATGACGACGTACGCCACATAAAGACGAGTTGGATGTTCGTGTTCTTTCTTAATGGATACCCACTCGTCGTCCGGGTGGGTGAAGAGACCAAACGCATGGGACAGAAGCATAAACCACCCCCTTTATTGCTGTTGTTGGTATGGGTGGATACGGTGCCCGAACCATTTCGGACTTAAAACCGTTCCTGTTCTTAACTATAGTCAAGAATCAGATTCGGGAAAGCCGGCATTGATTCTCTTTACTTATCAGATCTGGCCTATAAGACCGTTTTGTTCTGAGAACAGGGCGCGCCAGTGAGTCTGGATCGATTTTCTGGCTGCCAACGTAATCATGGAAGTGTCACCAACCCTGGCAAGGAGTAACAAACGCGATGATCCGTATCAGAACCGCAGTACCCACAGCAATCCTCTCCCTTTTTATGACCAGCACACAGGCGCTTGCAGAAATGCAGACCGAAACCATTGAATACACCGTAGACGGCCAAACCTTCACCGGCTACCTGGCCTGGGACGACGAGTTCGACCAGAAACGCCCCGGCGTGCTGGTGGTACACGAATGGTGGGGCCACAATGACTTTGCCCGGGAGCAGGCGGAAAAGTTGGCAGCCTCCGGCTATACCGCCTTCGCACTGGATATGTATGGCTCCGGCAAACAGGCCGATCATCCGGATACCGCCCAGAAGTTCATGCAAGAAGCCACAAGCAACATGGAGCAGGTTAAAACCCGCTTCCTGAAAGCCAAGGAACTTCTGCAGAACCATGACAGCGTTGATCCAGACCGTATTGCTGCCCAGGGGTATTGCTTCGGTGGTGCCGTTGTCCTGAACATGGCTCGTATGGGCGTGGATCTGGATGGCGTAGTCAGCTACCACGGTGCCTTGGGCAGCCCGCTGCAGGCCGAAGCTGGCACGGTGAAAGCAAGAGTGCAGGTTTACACAGGCGGCGCAGATGACATGGTTCCCTCGGAACAGGTAGCCGGGCTGGTTCGGGAAATGCAGAATGCCGAAGTGGATCTGACGCTAGTCAGCTTCCCTGGCGTGAAGCATTCCTTTACCAATCCCAATGCCGATAAGGTGGCGGCAGAGTTCGACATGCCAATCGCCTATGATGAAGCGGCTGCGCGGCGCTCATGGCAGGGCACCATGCGCTTTTATGAGGAAATCTTCGGGGAATAAACAGGCAACAAAAAAGGCAGCCTCGGCTGCCTTTTTGGGGTTATTGCTGAATCCTCAGGGGATTACAGAGCAACAACGTTCTCCGCCTGAGGACCTTTCTGGCCCTGAGTTACGGTGAACTCGACCTGCTGGCCTTCGGCCAGGGTCTTGAAACCAGAGCCCTGAATGGCGCTGTAGTGAACGAATACGTCCGGGCCGCCTTCACGAGTGATAAAGCCAAAGCCTTTTGCTTCGTTGAAGAACTTAACAGTACCGGTAGTAGTAGACATACTTAAACTTCCTGAAATCAATCATATTATCTGCTGCCACACACTCATATGGTGCTGGTCAGCGTGTTACGGAAAAACAGAACTCGCGGGATCAAAAACAGGACGGTCACTACTAACTGCGGAGGTACGTCTTATTCATGAACTGCTTTACTGATTCTTTCCTACGAACCCACTCTACTCTGGAATTTCGGGCTTGCCAAGCGTAATTTCAATAATTTGTGTAGGTAGTGATACCCACAGATTCTGACTGGCCCGCAGGCTTACCCACGCACCAGGGAAAAAGTCAGAAATCCGAGTGCTGTCATCAGGATAGAGCCAGCAACATGGGCCAGAATTCCGACCAGGGCCATGCCCCACTTGCCTTCCTGAAGCGCGGCGAACATCTCCAGCGAGAAGGTCGAGAAGGTCGTCAGGGCGCCACACAAACCAGTCACCGCAAACAGACGCCATTCCGGCGAAAGCACGCTGCTCTGGCTGAAAAAAGCCATCAACAGGCCAATCAGCCAGCCACCACTAAGGTTGGCAACCAGTGTGCCCCAGGGAACGGCGTGATAACTGGCGTTAAGCCAGAGCCCAAGCCCCCAGCGCAGGTTGGCGCCTATAACGGCACCAACGCTGACTGCAAGAACCGACCACCACATGCTACCCGGCCACCTCAGGCCGGGTTGTGGTCGATCAGGGTTTCCCGGTTACGGGCAAACTCGTCAAACGGGAAATCATCCACGGTGAGCATTTCCAGCACCACCTCTTCATACTGGCGCATGAAGTCGGCTTCTTCCTTGCTGAATACACCGGCCTCCAGGGCGGCCTCGAAACGCTCCTCGGGATGCAGTGCGGTCATCGGCAGTTCGCCCTTGGCGTAAGCCTTGGTGGCCTTCCGATACAGCTGCTCGGCCTTGTCGTAGTCTTTCAACAAACCGTTATAGCGGGCGACCGGATTCTCCACCGTGCCTTCGCCGTCTGTAGTCCAGGCACCAGCCATCAGCTTGTTGCGAACCGGAGTATCGGTGGTGATGGAACGGGCCAGCTTGCGCGCCAGATCATCATGGGGCGCATCCCAACGGCATCCCAGCGGCAGGGTAATAGCTCGCAGAGCCAGTGCCACCGGTCGGTTCGGCAGGTTCTGGAGGAACTCGTCCAGCGCCAGCTCGGTACGATGCAGCAGATAGGCCAGGCTGTACTGCATCAGTTCTTTCTCACCATCCACCGGCTGGGTTTCGTGCCAGTTCTTCAGCACCATGGAAGCCAGGTACAGATTCGCCAGCATGTCACCCAGGCGTGCCGAAATCAGCTCGCGCATTTTCAGCTCGCCGCCCAGGGTTGTCATGGCCGCATCGGCACACAGGCCGAAGGCAGAGCTGAACCGCGCCAGGGCCTGGGCATACTTGCGGGAGGCACTGTCGAATGGCACATCAGCCTTGCCCAGGCCCAGCGCCTGCGTAAAGGCGCGGGCGGCATTGCCAAAGATTAGCCCGGCATGACCAAAGAACGCCTCATCAAACGCCTTGATATCGTCATTGTCCTTCGCGGCAAGCTCTTTCAGCACATACGGATGACAACGGATGGCACCCTGACCGAAGATCATCAGGCTGCGGGTCATGATATTGGCGCCTTCAACGGTGATCGACACCGCCGCACCGCTATAGCCAATGCCCAGGTAGTTGCGGGGTCCAAGGGTTACAGTTTTACCACCGTGCACATCCATGGCATCGGTGAGGATTTCACGCTGAAATTCGGTCAGGTGATACTTGAGGATAGCGGACGGCACCGCCGGCTTCTCGCCCCGGTCGATCATGTTAGCGGTGTGATTAACAGCCGCCTGGGCAATGTAGGTTTTAGCCGCAATGCGGGCCAGCGGGGCTTGTACCCCCTCCATCTCCGCCACCGGCGTATTGAACTGGCGGCGAATTCGGGTAAAGCCACCGGCCGTGCCCACAGCATAGGCAGCGGCACCGGCAGCACCGGACGGCAGGGTGATACAGCGACCCACCGACAGACATTCAACCAGCATACGCCAGCCCTGGCCCGCCATTTCCTGGCCACCAATAATATAGTCCAGCGGAATGAACACATCCTTGCCCTTGATCGGGCCGTTCATGAACGGGGACCCGATGGGGCAATGGCGCCGGCCGATTTCCATGCCCTCGGTATCCCGGGGGATCAGCGCACAAGTAATGCCGTAGTCTTTGGTGTCGCCCAGCAGACCATCGGGGTCAAACATCCGGAACGCCAGCCCGACCACGGTGGCCACTGGCGCCAGCGTAATCCAGCGCTTTTCAAAGTTCAGGCGGATACCCACCACTTCTTTACCATCCACTTCCTGCTTGCAGACGATGCCGGTGTCTGGCAGCGAAGTGGCATCAGAGCCTGCGCGAGGCCCGGTCAGGCCGAAACAGGGCACTTCCCGGCCATCCGCCAGTCTCGGCAGATAATAGTCTTTCTGCTCTTCGGTACCGTACTTCACCAGCAGCTCGCCCGGGCCGAGGGAGTTGGGCACGCCGACCGTGACCATCAGCATTTCGTTGGCGGCCAGCTTCTGCAGCACTGCAGTCTGAGCCTTGGCGGAAAACCCGAGGCCACCGTATTCCTTCGGAATGATCATGCCGAAGAACTTCTCTTTCTTCAGGAAATCCCAGAGTTCCTTGGGCAGATCGGCACGCTCAACCGCCAGATCCCAGGCGTTACACATGGAAATGGCCTGGGTGCACTGGTCGTCGACGAAGGCCTGCTCTTCCTCACTCAGACCGGTGTGGCGGTTAATCAGCAGGTTGTGCCAATCCGGGCGACCGGTGAACAGTTCGCCATCCCAACCAACGGTACCCGCTTCCAGAGCCACTTTCTCAGTGTCTGACACCTTGGGCGCCACCTTCTTGAACATGGCAAACACCCGGGGGGTGAGCCAGCTCTGCCGGAACTGGGGCAAACCCGCAACAGCGGTAACGGCCGCGCCCGCCAGAAGGACAAAAGCAAGCCAGCCAGAGGCCAGAAACAGGGACAGCACACCTACCACAGCCATCACGCCAATGGCGGGTTTGGCACCGGATTCCCGGCGCATCACGTACAGCAGGCCGGCCAGAGCCACCAGAAAAAGAATCAAAGTCATCTCAGGATCTCTCTGTCTTCCATGGATTGGAGTCTCCGGCCAGTGCCGGAGCCCTTTGACTACACTTCGTTACGTTCAACTTACCCTAACAGATGTCTGTTCGCCAGATAATGACCAGTGTTCAGTCGGTTAGCACCATTACGATGTGACAATCACACGGATACCTTCCAGGGCCAGGGACGCATGCTCTACAGCACTGCGGGCGGCATCCAGCTGGGTGCGCAGGAAATCGATTTCTTCGTTGCGGATGGCCGGGTTCACTTTCTGCAGCGCTTCCAGACGCCGAATCTCCGGCATGAAGCTGTCTTCTACCCTCGCCAGCGCCTGTTCGCGAAGCGGTGACAGATGCGGCTCCGCCAGTGTCTCGACGTGGTCGACCATGGTTTCCACCTCGGCCCGGATTTTCGGCACGATGGCCTGGGCCGTGCGTCGACGGATATTGGAACAAAGCTCATTCAGCCTTTCATGGGGCAGAGCCTTGGACAGATCCCGGCCATTCACATCCACCACCAGGCGCAGGGGCGAAACGGGCAGATACCGAGTCAACTGCAGCGATTCGGGCGCCGGACAATGCACCGCGAATACGGCTTCCAGCAGGAGCGTCCCCGGGGGCAGAGCCTTGACCGAGAGATTGGCCAGGGCAGCCTTGCCCAGACCGGAACTATTCACCGAATCCATCACCCCGGTAACCATCGGGTGCTCCCAGCTCATGAACGCCATATCTTCGCGCTGCAACGCCTGCTGACGATCCCAGGTAACGGTCAGCCCGTCTTCCGGAAGCTCCGCCACCAGGCCGGCCTGGAACTGCTCGCCCGGCTTCAGGATATCCGCATGCTCACTGTGGTCTTCCAGGTCAACGCCGAGGATATCGAAAGCCTGAATCATGTAGTCACGGACTTCAGCGGCATTCTCCTCTTCCTCGATCCCGGCGATCAAAGCCTCAGCCTCATCAACACGACAGGAGTTCAGTTCAATCAGCGCATCCCGGCCATTGTGCAATATGTCTTTCAGACGCGCCGTCTCAGACGCACTGGCCGCCACCAGTGGCTCCAACTGGCTTTCGTCTCCGTCCAGGGCCTGCTGCCACTGGTCCTGAACATGTTCCTGAACAGCAACACCGACGGCGCAGCTCTCGGCAAACGTATTCAGCCCTTCCTGGAACCAGCGGTACTGTACCTCCTGACTGGTGCCCTGAAGATAGGGGATGTGAATACGGATCGCTTCGGTCTGGCCGATCCGGTCCAGGCGACCAATGCGCTGTTCCAGCAGATCCGGATTGGCCGGCAGATCAAACAGCACCAGATGGTGGGCAAACTGGAAGTTGCGCCCCTCGCTGCCGATTTCCGAACAGATCAGCGCCTGTGCCCCCTGCTCCGTATCAGCAAAATAGGCCGCGGCCCGGTCGCGCTCAATCAGACTAAGGTGTTCGTGGAAGGCTGCACTGCGAATACCGGCCCGTAACTGCAGATAATGCTCAAGCGCCATGGCCGTGCTGGCTTTGGCACAGATCACCACCACCTTGGCCGGGCGCAGGCTGGCCAGTTTCTTCTCCAGCCAGCTCACCCGGGGATCCTGAGCCAGCCAGTCTTCTTCATCCACTGACTGCTCGGGCGCCAGCCCGGTGACACCGTATTGATGGTGTTCATAAAGGTCCGGGCACGGCAGGGGTTCCGGTAACGGCTGTCGCTCCGGGAAGCCCTGAATGGCGGCCCGGGTATTCCGGAACAACACTCGCCCGGTGCCGTGACGATCCAGCAACGCATCGATCACCGCCTGGTGGGCATCATCCCGGGCCAGCAATTCGTCCAGCTCATCTCCCAGCCAACCGGCCAAGGCCTGCCGATCGTCTTTTGAGATAGTATCCGGCGCCTGCTGCAGGCGCCGGACCACCTGATTGATCACTTCATAGTGCTGTTCGTCTTCCCGGAAGGTCTCCAGATTGTGGAACCGGGCCGGGTCGAGCAAGCGCAGGCGGGCAAAGTGGCTGGCCACGCCGATCTGTTCCGGTGTTGCGGTCAACAGCAGCAGGCCCTGGCTGGCACCGGACAACTGCTCAACCACATCGTATTCCGGGCTTGACTGTTCAGGCGACCAGGCCAGGTGATGAGCTTCGTCCACCACCATCAGATCCCAGCCCGCCGCCACCGCGTCTTTGCGGGCCTTCTCGCTGCGCACCAGGAAGTCGAGGCTACACAGCACTAATTGGTCAGATTCAAACGGGTTAACCGCATCGTCATCACCAAAAATATGGTTAACCAAAGCGTCGACATCATCTTCTTCGGCCTTGAGGTCGTCGTACCGGGCCTGATCAATAATGGAAAAGCGCAGATTGAAACGCCGAAGCATTTCCACCAGCCACTGGTGGATTAGAGAATCGGGCACCACAATCAGCGCCCGGCGGGCTCGACCGGTCTGCAGCTGATAATGAAGAATCAGACCTGCCTCAATGGTTTTACCCAGACCAACCTCATCGGCCAGCAGAACCCGGGGAGCATGCCGGCGGGCCACTTCGTGGGCAATATAAAGCTGGTGTGGCAGGTGCTGGGTGCGTGCCCCAATCAGCCCCTGTGCCGGCGACGCCCGCAGACGGTCCATGTGCTGCAGGGTGGCGACGCGAAGCCGGAAGGCACCGTTGCGATCAAACTGGCCGGCAAAGAGGCGCTGATGAGGGGCGGAAAAATTCACAGAGCCCGCCAGCTTAACCTCGGAAATCGGCTGAATATTCTCACCGTCATCGGCGTGGTACACCAGAACGCCATCGAGATCTTCCACTGCGCGCACGGTATAGCGCTCACCGTCAAAGGTCTCTATTTCCTCGCCCTGTTGATACACGATCCGTGACAAGGGCGCATTATCGATGGCATAGGTGCGCTCTTCATCGGCAGCGGGGAACCCCAGGGTGACTCTGCGCCCCGAGATGTCCGTTACGATACCCAGACCCAGGGCAGTATCGCTGTGGCTGACCCAACGCTGGCCGATGACAAATTCCGATGTTTCCAAGAAACCTCCGATGACTGATTACTGAGTGTTTGAACCGTTTTCCCGAACCCAATAGGCCGTTGCACCACACACCGCCGCTGGCACCACGAACAGGTTGAGCACCGGCACCATCGCCGCCAGGGCGACCGGCAGGCCGAACCCGAGAGCCGACAGCCGGGTGTCTCCCAACAGCTTGCGCAGAGCCGGAAAACTGACCTTATGGTTGTCGGCCGGGTAATCCACATATTGCAGCGCCATCATCCAGCTGTTGAACAGAAACCAGAGCACAGCGGCCACCAGGTTGACCACGGGAATCAGGCCAATAATGAATAAGCCCAGAGCCCTGGGCAGGTAATAGGCAATCTTCTGAACCTCCCGCCAGAGCGCGCGGGGAATGTCCTTTATAATGGCGGACCAGCTATCGTCAGTAGATACCTCCTGGCCGGTCAGGTGTTTCTCGGTGAGTTCCGCCAGGTAACCATAGAAGGGAGAGCCGATCAGGTTGGCCACGATCACGAAGCCATAGGCCAGCATCAGCAGGATCACCACGCCGTACAGCAGCCAGAAAAGCCAATCGAGTGCCTGCAACCAGGCCCAGTCCGGCAACCAGGCCATGGCCGCAGCGATCATGGCGGTGAACAGTTCGGCCAGAAAATAGAACAGCAGACCGAAAAGCAGGATGTTGATGATCAGCGGGATGACAACAAACAACCGGAGGCCCGGCTGGCGAATCAGCCCGAAGCCTTCCCCCAGATAGCCCAGTCCACGAAAAAAGTTACCCTTGAGCATTACTGGTGTTCCTCCGCTGCCATGACAATAACGGGGCGCAAAGCATATCATGTCGGAATCATTCCCACAGCCCGCGAGGACTCTCGGATTCCACTATGCCCCGCATCCGTTCCATTATCGTCTCCATTCTGGCCATGCGACGGCTATGGCAGGCAGCGCTGTTTGTTTCCATTGCAGCGATCCTTTACCTGGCAACCACCAGTAACAGTTACCCCATCCCTGCGGCGCCCAATGACAAGATCAATCATCTGATTGCCTTTCTGGAGCTCACCCTGGTGACCCGCCTGGCATGGCCACGGCTTTCTGTGGTTTGGTATGCCCCCGCCTTGCTGGTTTTCGGCCTGATACTGGAGGTGGTGCAAGCCAACCTGCCGTACCGGGATTTCTCCCTCGCAGATCTGACAGCGGATGCCGTTGGCATCGGGCTTGGCCTGCTGCCTTGGCCGGGACTTCGACTGGCTCAAGAAACGGATTTGCGAAAATCGCCCGAATCCTTGTGAGACATTTCCTACATACCTGTAGGAACTCCCTGTGACATCTCGTACGCAGTCTGTAATTCCAGTTACAAACCATAGTCTACATGAATGATTTGTAACAACTTTCCCATATTTGACGAGTTCGGCAACGCGTTCTGCGTGCATAGTTCACACGTTTGTAAAGCTGGCATTGGTAATATGAACACCGTCAAGGATGACAGGGAAAGGACGACGCACTGGATGCACCCCGGCACGGACTGCGGGGAGAAGCAGGGACACAGGGACGCTTCGCTTAAGGGATAACGAATCGGATCGCCGGCTCGGATGCTGGCACCAGGGAACGGCAGCAAGGAATGGCAACACGGCAGTTGCCCATCGCGCACGGAGGCGCCAACCTGTTCCGAATCTGAACTGCCCCGGACGGCGGTTCAGTACCTGTTCAAGGGCAGCTTGATGGCTGCCCTTTGTTTTTTCTGGTCAGAAAAATTCAGTCACCGCCGGCCAGATAGATCCTCACCTTGTTGAATTCCTCAAACTCATTCAGATCCGGCCAGGTTCTGGCTTCGATCACAGCCTGCTGCACATAACCGGAATGACCAAGATCCTTCACTCGCGAATCCGCCAGCAGCACTTGGGGCGCGGCTGCTTCGAAGGCCGCCAGTAACGGGCGATTTTCAGGGTCGTACAGAACATCCGCAGCGGTAATCAGATCGACGCTCCCGGGCCGGTTTGCCCAGTCGTCACACAGATCAATCTCCACATTGTTCAGGCGGGCATTGGCGGCCGCGGCATCCCGCGCTGCCGCGTCGATGTCGCAGGCTATGGACCGGGCAGCACCGGCCAGTGCGGAGGCGACAGCCACGACCCCTGAACCGGAGCCAAAATCCAGCACGGTCTTACCAGCCACCACGTCCGGATGCTGCAGAATCCACCGGGCCAGCACCTGCCCGCTGGCCCAGCAGAACGACCAGTACGCCGGCTCGGCCACCACAGCCTGGGCTTCATCATGGCTCAACGGTCCATCCAGCACCCCCGGGTCAAACAGATACAGCTGGATATCCGGGCAGCCCGCAGGCGCCGAAACCGCCACCCGACCTCGACTCAGTGTTTTCTGAAGATGCCAATTGAGAACATCCGGGCTCATAATTTTCCCTCGCCAGTGCTGAAAGGACGTGGGATTGTACCCTTGTCCGGGATGCCGGGATATCGCCGGTTCGGTATACTGCCGCCTCACCCTGAATCACAGTGATCCGTTGATATGGCCAGCAGACCCGATACCGACGACTACCTCAACCTGTTCCTGAACGATGTGCCGCTGATGGACGTCCGGGCGCCGGTGGAATTTGCCAAAGGTAGCTTCCCGTCTGCAGAAAACGCCCCGCTGATGAACGACGAAGAACGGCACCGGGTGGGCATCTGTTATAAGGAAAAGGGCCAGGACAAGGCCATTGAACTGGGGCACCAGTTGGTCTCCGGCGACATCAAGGCCCAGCGAATTGAAGCCTGGAAGCGCTTTGTGGCACAACACCCGGAGGGGTATCTGTTCTGTTTCCGGGGCGGATTGCGCTCGCGCCTGACCCAGCAGTGGATCAGGGACTCCGGCATCGACTACCCGCTGGTGAAAGGCGGCTACAAGGCCCTGCGTCGCTTCCTCATTGACAGCCTGGAAGCACAGATCGAATCAGGTCAGTTCCGGATTCTCAGCGGCCGCACCGGTACTGGCAAGACCCGGGTACTGATGCAACTGCCCAATCCGGTCGATCTGGAGGGCCTGGCGAATCACCGGGGCTCCAGCTTTGGCCGGCAGGTAACTCCCCAACCCTCCCAGATCGACTTCGAGAACCGACTGGCGGTGGCCATGCTCAAGGCCAGGCACCAGGTGGGAGGGCCAATCTACCTTGAAGACGAAAGCCGCCTGATTGGCCGCTGCGCCCTGCCGGAAACCCTCCGGGCCCGGATGTCTGAATCACCCCTGCTGATTCTGGAACAGGCCATGGAAGAGCGTATTGCCATCATCCGGGCCGACTACGTTGAAGGCATGCTGGCCAGTTACCGGGCCAGGGACGGTGAAGACGCCGGCTGGCTGAATTTCCGGGACTACCTGTTGAGCGCCATCGACCGCATTCGCAAACGCCTGGGCGGCGAGCGTTACCAGAAACTCCGTAACCTGATGCTGCAGGCTCTGGATCAACAGGAAGCCAATGGCTCCCTGGAAGGGCATCATGGCTGGATTGAGGCCCTGCTGACCGACTACTACGACCCCATGTACGACTACCAGCTTACCCAGAAACAGGGCGAAATACTGGTACGGGGCGGCCCCGAAGTCATCACCGAGTGGGCCAGATCCCGCACCAGCACGTAATCCTGGGCGTTGGCAGTAATGCCGTGTACAGCTTTCTCTGCTATATAGTTGGTTCAGACAAATCCCGCTGAACCACGTCATTTGTCGATAAGAACTCACTCAGAAAATATTAACGATCAAGGAGTTTTTCCCTATGGAAGAGTTATTCGGTGCTAACGGGCAGGCCTCTGAATGGGCGGATCAGGCCATTGCCCTGATCATGGCTTATGCCCCAAAGGTTCTGCTGGCGATTGTTACGCTGATTATCGGCCTCTGGCTGATCAACCGGTTCGTCAGGGTGCTGGACAACCGCCTTGGCAAAAAAGATCCGACCCTGAACAAGTTTCTCTGTGGCCTGATCAGCGCCATTCTGAAGATTCTGCTGCTGATCTCCGTCGCCTCCATGGTGGGCATCGCTACCACTTCGTTTGTCGCCATCATCGGTGCCGCCGGCCTGGCGGTGGGCCTGGCCTTGCAGGGCAGCCTGGCCAACTTTGCCGGTGGCGTGCTGATCCTTATCTTTAAACCCTTCAAGGTCGGCGATGTTATTGATGCCCAGGGCTTTCTGGGCTCGGTGCGGGAAATCACCATCCTCTACACCATTGTCGACACCTTCGACAATCGCCGGATCGTGATCCCCAACGGCCAGCTTTCCAACGCCAGCCTGACCAACCTGAGCGCCTACGAAACCCGCCGCTGCGACATGAGCTTCGGCATTGGCTATGGCGATGACATCGACAAGGCCAAGGCCATCTGCAAACGCCTGATCGAAGAGGATGAGCGCGCCCTGAAAGACCCGGCGCCGCTGATCGTTGTTGGCGCCCTCGGCGAAAGCTCGGTAGACCTGACGGTGCGCGCCTGGACCAAGGGCGCCGATCTGTGGCCGTTCTACTGGGATATGCAGGAGCGGGTGAAAAAGGCCTTCGACGCCGAGGGCATTTCGATTCCTTTCCCGCAACGGGACGTGCACATGTACAAGGCTGATTAAACGGAACCATTTCACATGGAAACATCCGGTAACTCGCAAAGTGCGTATCCTGAACTAAGCTGACGACAAGGCGGGGTAAAAACCCCGCCTGCCATCGGGGCCCGGCCCGGGAAAGGCGGATGGCTCCACAACACTGTCGATGCTGTCAGGAGGTTGTGAACATGCCGGCAAAGCAGCTGAAAACATTTCTGGATGAGGCAGGTGTGGACTACATGTGCCTCTCTCACCCCCCAGCCTTTACCGCCCAGGAACTTGCCCATCACGTCAAGATCGCCGGAGATCGGGTAGTCAAAACCGTCATTATCGAACTCGATGGCAAAATGGCCATGCTGGTCATGCCGGCCACCTGGCGTATTCGCTGGGACAGACTGAGCAAGATTCTGGACACCGATTTTGTCGACCTGGCCGACGAACAGGCCTTTCAGGATCGCTTCCCCGATTGCGAAGTGGGCGCCATGCCGCCGTTTGGCAATCTCTTTGGCATGAGCGTTTACTGTGCCGAGGCTCTGACCGAACAACCGGAACTGGCCTTTGCCGCCGGCAGCCACAGCGAATCCATTCACATGAACACCCGGGACTTCCTGAGTCTGGTTCAACCCATGGTCATCAACCAGGGCTTCACCCGGCCGGGCGCCCGCAAACCGGCCTGGCTGGTCCGCAACCCCCGCCGCTCCGGCAACCGGGAGGAGACGGCGGCCACCTCCATGGCAGGCTACTGATCCACCCGGGATTGACCCCGGTCGCTTGTCTGCAGCACGGCATCGCGTAAACTGAGGCCAGCAGACAGGAACCGGATATGACACAGAACTTTGACACCATCATCGTAGGCGCCGGCATGGTCGGCGCCGCACTTGCCACCGGGCTGGGCCAGCAGGGCATCCGCGTGGCCCTGATCGACCAGGCTTCCCCCGCCCCCTATCAGCCAGACAGCCACCCGGATATCCGGGTATCTGCCCTCAGCGCCGGCAGCGAACGCTATCTGGCCAGCCTGGGTGCCTGGCCGCGAATACTGGCCATGCGCGCTACCCCATATTGCCGCCTGGCGGTCTGGGACGAGACACCAAATCCGCTCAAACGACTGGTGCCCCGAAGCCTGACCGAGGTGGAATTCGACGCCAACAGCCTGGGTGCGCCACATCTTGGCCATATCGTTGAAAACAGCATTACCCAACTGGCCCTGTGGCAAACTGCCGAAACGGAACCTGACGTCACCCTGATCACAGGCCACAGCGTTCGGGATCTGGTCCAGAGCGCAGAGTACGCCACGGTGACCCTGGATGATGGCCGCCAGTTGCAGGCCCAGCTGGTGGTCGGCGCCGATGGCGCTATGTCCCGGGTGCGGGAATTGGCAGGTATCGGCGTTACCCGGGATCAGTATGAGCAGCAGGCCATGGTGATTTCGGTGCGCTATCGGGGCGGCGTGGAAGACATTACCTGGCAGGGCTTTTACCCCAGCGGCCCCAGGGCCTTCCTGCCCCTGCACAGCACCGGCGAGCAACACCCCGGAGAGAGCTGGGGCTCCCTCGTGTGGTACGACCACCCGGCCCGACTGGACGAACTCAAGGCCATGGACGAACAGCAACTGATGGCTGATATCCAGCAGCATTTCCCCGAACGACTACCGGAACTGACCCACATTGACGCCAGGGCCAGCTTTCCCATCGCCCGCCAGCATGCCAAGCACTATTACCAGAACCGGGTGGTGCTGGCAGGCGACGCCGCCCACACCATCAATCCGCTGGCGGGCCAGGGCGTCAATCTGGGCTTCCAGGACGCCCAGTGCCTGCAGGGCGTGCTGAAAGAAGCCCGGCGCGGGGGCGAAGACCTGGCCAGTGCGCACTGGCTCAAACTCTATGAACATCGCCGCCGGCCCGCCAACCAGCGGATGATGCTGACCATGGATCTGTTCTACCACCTGTTCAGCAATGCCATTCCGCCGGTGCACCTAGCCCGCAATCTCGGGCTTGGCGCGGCCCGGGTACTGCCGTTCGCACGCAATCGCGTCGCTCGCTACGCCATGGGCCTGGATGAACAGTTGCCCGCGCCGATTCAACAAATCGTTAATCGCCTGCCCGGCCTGGGTGGCCTATAGTGGCGTACGCGCATTTACTCGACACAAGGAGCCGTTATGTCTGAAACCATCTTCACCAAGATCATCAACCGGGAAATTCCCGCCGACATCGTGTACGAAGACGACATCAGCCTGGCCTTCAAGGACATCAATCCACAGGCCCCGGTGCATCTGCTGATCATTCCGAAGAAAGCCATTGCCACCATCAATGACATTGAGGAAGACGACCGTGAGCTGGTCGGCCATCTTTACTGGGTGGCGGCAAAGCTGGCCAAAGACATGGGCTTTGCCGACGATGGCTACCGGGTAGTGATGAACTGCGGTGAGAATTCCGGCCAGACCGTGTTCCACATTCACCTGCATCTGCTCGCCGGCAAGCCCCTGGGCTGGCCGCCATACACCGACAAGATGAAACAGGCCTGAGCATCCTTCTCACAGACTTGTCTCACAGAATGACAAAGGGCAGCACCGAGGCTGCCCTTTTTGGTTACTGTACGGCCGACCGCTTCAATCGTCGGCTCCAACGCTGTTTGGCATAGCGGCGCAGGTTGGAGACATTATCGGTCTCATCCATGATCTCCGTACCCAGCAGGGTTTCCAGAATATCCTCCAGAGTCACCACCCCAAGCCAGGTCCCCAGTTCGTCGTACACCACCGCAATGTGCTGGCGCTCCCGCAGCATTTCCGAAAACAGAAATTCGATGTTGGTGTTGGCTTTTACCTGCTTGATCTGGCGCAGCCGGCTTTGCAGGTCGTCATCGTCGCTCATGCTGATCAGGTCTGCCCGATGCACGTACCCCAGAGTCTCCCCGTCTTCATCAATCATCGGGTAGCGTGAAAACGGCGACTTCATCACTTTATCCCGGAATTCCGGCACGGTGGTGTCCGGATCAATAAATTTGCACACCGTGCGGGGGGTCATGATGGAACTGACCTTAATCTCGTGGAAACGAAGTACGTTGTGGATAATCCGGCGCTCTTCCTCATCCAGAGCCTGCTGATCACGGCCGATCTCTACCAGCGCACTGATTTCCGCCCGGATGTCGGTATCGCCGTCACCCGGGGCAATCCTGCGCGTAACCTGCTTCGACAGCCAGACAAACGGCAGCAGGGCTTTCATCATGAATCCCAGCACAGCCGGCAGCGAAGGGGCGATCACACGCCAGTACTTGGCGCCGATGGTTTTCGGGATGATTTCCGAAAAGATCAGGATCGCCAGGGTCATCGCCGCTGACGCCGCACCCAGCCAGACCTCACCGAAGACAACCGCCACCTGGGCTCCAACGCCGGTAGCGCCGGCCGTATGGGCAATGGTATTGAGGGTCAGGATCGCGGAAAGCGGATCGTCGATTTCATCCTTGAGCCGGCGCAAGCGTGCAAACAGTTGCGGCCGATCATTTTTCAGGGACGCGATGTAACTGGGCGTGATAGACAGCAGGGCTGCTTCGAGAATAGAACAGAGAAATGAAAAGCCGATGGAGATAATCGCGAATGCGACAAGGAGAATCATAGGGCCTCAGAAATGGATTTGTCCCCGCCATGATAGCGCAACTGCGGGCAGGGACAAGAGCGGAAACGGCCACCGGAAGCAGCCGTCCCCAGCCACCTGGGATTAGCGGCCAACCACCCGTTCCGCTTCCTCCATCGGGGTATGGCGAACGTCTTCGCCCTTGACCATGAAGATCACGTTCTCGGCAATGTTGCAGGCATGATCCCCCACCCTTTCCAGGGCACGAAGCACCCACATCACTGACATGCAGCGGGAAATATTGCGGGTATCTTCCATCATGAAGGTCAGCAGGGTACGGGCGGCAGCCTGGTACTCTTCATCCACCCGCTTGTCCTCTTTCATGATCCGCAGTGCCTGCTCGGAATCCAGCCGGGCAAAGGCATCCAGTGCATCATGCAGCATGGTCAGCACATGGTTGCCAATGTGACGGATTTCGACGTAACCGCGGGGCGCCTGACCTTCCTCCACCAGCTTGATGGCCATTTTGGCAATCTTCTTGGCTTCATCACCGACCCGTTCCAGGTCTGCCACCATCTTGATCACCGAAATCACCAGGCGCAAATCCCGCGCGGTGGGCTGACGACGGGCGATGATCAGGGTGGCCTCTTCGTCCAGGTCCACTTCCATTTTGTCGACTTTCTTGTCGTTGGCGCGCACTTCCTCCGCCAGGTGGCTATCGCCATCGACCAGGGCCTGCACTGCCCTTTCAACCTGGGTTTCCACCATTCCACCCATCTTGAGGAACTGGGTCTTCAGCTCCATCAGTTCATCATTGAACTTGTGGGAAATATGATCCCCGTAAACATCATCCTTTTTATTAGGCATAGTGTCTGTCTCCGTTATCCCCGAACATGCATCAGCCGAAACGGCCGGTAATGTATGACTCCGTCAGCTCATGTTCCGGAGAGGTGAATACTTTGTCGGTTTCGTTCACTTCCACCAGGTGGCCGAGGTGGAAGTAGGCGGTGCGATGGGACACCCGGGCCGCCTGCTGCATGGAGTGGGTCACAATGACAATGGTATAGCTCTCGGACAGCTCCGCAATCAGCTCCTCAACCTTAGCCGTGGCAATCGGGTCGAGTGCGGAACAGGGTTCGTCCATCAACACCACCTCCGGGCTCACGGCAATCGCGCGGGCAATACACAGCCGCTGCTGCTGGCCACCGGACATCCCGGTGGCGGTGGCATCCAGACGATCCTTCACTTCGTTCCAGAGCCCCGCCTTGCGCAGGCTGTTCTCCACAATGTCATCCAGATCGGACTTGCGATTGGCCAGGCCATGGATGCGTGGGCCATACGCCACGTTATCGTAGATCGACTTGGGAAACGGGTTCGGCTTCTGGAACACCATACCCACTCGGGCACGCAACTCCACCACATCCCGCTTGGAATCGTAGATATTTTGATCATCCAGCTGCAGCGAGCCCTTGACCCGACAGATGTCGATGCTGTCGTTCATGCGGTTCAGGCAACGCAGGAAGGTGGACTTGCCACAGCCCGACGGCCCGATAAACGCAATCACCTCGTTACGGGCAATATCCAGGCTGATGTTCTTGATGGCCCGGTCTTCACCGTAGAAGACCTCGACGTTGCGCAACTTGAACTTGGGATCGTCGGCAAACGGCGTTCCGACCGTTTTACCCTCTTCAATCACTGTCTCTGCCGGTCGTTCATCCTGCACCGGAATGGCCTTCTCTTCAGGCACATCAGCCTCACTGGTTACCGTTGTATTCAGGGTATTCATAAAACTCCTCCTCACCACCGGCGCTCAAGACGCTTACGAAGCCAGATGGCCAATGCATTCATTCCAATCAGGAAAGTCAGCAGCACCATGATGGCTGCTGACGCTCGTTCGATAAAGGCAAGCTCCGGGCTGCCGGCCCACAGGAACACCTGTACAGGCAATACCGTGGCGGAATCGAAGAAACCATCGGGCACATCCACGATAAAGGCCACCATGCCAATCAACAGCAAGGGTGCAGTTTCTCCCAGCGCCTGGGCCATGCCGATGATGGAACCGGTCAGCATGCCAGGCATGGCCAGCGGCAGCACATGGTGCAACACCACCTGCATTTTGGAGGCACCGATGCCCTCGGCCGCCTCACGGATGGAAGGCGGCACACTCTTGATCGCCGCACGGCTGGAAATAATGATAGTGGGCAGGGTCATCAGGGTCAGTACCAGACCACCCACCACCGGCACCGAACGCGGCATGCCGAACAGGTTGATGAACACCGCCAGACCCAGCAGACCGAAGATGATCGAGGGTACCGCCGCCAGGTTGTTGATGTTGACCTCAATGAAGTCCGTCAGTTTGTTCTGGGGCGCGAACTCCTCCAGATAGATGGCCGCAGCCACCCCGATCGGGAACGACAGCGCCAGAGTCACAACCATGGTCAGCAAAGAGCCAACAATCGCCCCGAGAATGCCGGCACGGGACGGATCCCGGGAATCGCCCCGGCTGAAAAACACGTCATTGAAACCGGTATCCACCACGCCGCGCTCGTACAATGCATCTACCCACGCCTGCTGCTTCTCGTTCAGCTTGATGGAGTAGTTCTCATCCCCGGCATGTTTGACGTACACATCCACATCGGTATGAGACAGGAAGGTCATGGTCTGGGTGGTATTAAGTAACTCCGGGTTTTCCCGAAGTGCATCCCGCAGCTGATTGGAGGCATAGGGGTTGATCAGATCTCGGACATCGTCCCTGTCCGACTCCCCGGCTTCCGGGATTTCTTTCATCAAGGCGCGGATCAAGGGCTCGACAAAGTCGGCCATTTTCATCTGGCGTTCGTCGGACGCGTCGTCCAGATACATGGCCTCACCGTCGATATCCACCTCCAGGGTAACGGTGGTTTTGATAAAGGCGGTATGGCCCTTGCCAATAATATCGGCAAACAGGATCACCAGAGCCGACAGGGCAATGGCGATGGCAGCGATACCATAGGCACGGAAGCGGCGTTCCTTGCGGTAACGGCGCTTGAGTGACTGGCGGACAAGTTCCGCCTGTGAACGTTGATCAGTCATACTGTTCCCGATATTTGCGGACAATTTTCAGAGCAATAACGTTAAGCAGGAGCGTGGCCAGGAACAGCATCGCACCCAGGGCGAAGGCGGCCAGTGTTTTGGCACTGTCAAACTCCTGGTCACCGGTCAGCAGGGTGACAATCTGCACGGTTACGGTGGTCACCGATTCCAGCGGGTTAGCGGTCAGATTCGCCGCCAGGCCTGCAGCCATCACCACAATCATCGTTTCACCAATGGCCCGGGATACCGCCAGCAGTATCCCGCCCATGATCCCGGGCAACGCCGCAGGAAAGATAACCTTTTTCATGGTCTCGGACTGGGTGGCGCCGAGTGCCAGCGAACCATCCCGGAGTGTTTGCGGCACGGCGTTGATAACGTCGTCGGAAAGAGAGGAAACGAAAGGAATAATCATGATGCCCATCACCCCACCGGCTGCCAGGGCACTTTGGGAAGACGCATTGATACCCAGGGAAGCGGCAAAATCACTGATAAACGGCGCCACCGTCAGGGCGGCAAAGAAGCCGTAAACCACAGTCGGAATACCCGCCAGCATTTCCAGCAGCGGCTTGAAAATACCCCGTACCCGCTTGTTGGCATACTCAGACAGATAGATGGCCGATAAAAGCCCTACCGGTACCGCAACCACCATGGCAATGGCAGAGATCAGGAGCGTGCCTGTAAACAGGGGCACCATCCCGAAGGCGCCCTCGGCTGCCACCTGATCGGCGCGCAACGCCGTCTGGGGGCTCCATTGGGTGCCGAAGAAAAACTCAAAGAAGGAAATCTTCTGGAAGAAACGGAAGGTCTCAAAGGCAACCGAAAAGACAATGCCAACCGTGGTGAGGATCGCCAGCGCAGCGCACGCGAAAAAGATCCATTTCAGGGTGGTTTCAACCTGGCTCCGGGCATTCAGCTTCGGGCTGATCCGGATCCAGCCCAGAAAGCCGGCCAGCACCGCAACGGCAACAACCAGAACCGACATGTAGAGCCGACTTTGAGCACGCAACGCCTGCAACCGCTCGGCTGCCTCGGCAATCGGAGCCTCGACAAAGCCCGGAGGCAGGGCGCCACTGGCCACGTTGCTGATTTTGCTGAGCAGCAGACTGGCTTGCCCTGCCCCTTCCGGCACCAGGTCTGGTGGCAGGGAGCCGATCACCAGCAACTGAATGACTTTACCCTGAAATGCCGCCCACAGTGCCAGCACAATCAATGCCGGAATGCCGCACCAGAGCGCAGCACGGGCACCGTAATAGAACGGCAGGGATTTGAGATGCCGGATACCACCCATCGGCATGGCCAATGAGCGGGAGCGGGCATATCCAAGACCATAAGCCACCACCACGAAGGCAATGACCAATAGCATGAGGTTAGCCGGTTGCATGAAAATTCCTGTTTGACACGTTTAGCAGGTCACAAGTGTAAAGCGTAAAAAACCAATTCGCACTTTCAACTATTTTACGTGCGAAAGGGTGCGGCCCTTCAGAGCCGCACCCTTTCGCTCACTACTCGCGGTAGTCCGCGCTTACATCAGCTCGTCTTTGGTCAGGTTAGGCATCTTTTCAGCCTTCTCCTGCAGATCCATCAGCGCATCGCGCGGCGGAACGATCAGACCAACGCTTTTCAGGTAGCCATTCGGGCCCATGGCGCCCATGCCGGTAAACTCCTGAGCGTACTCCTGGATGCCAGGAACAACACCAACGTGGGCTTTTTTCACGTAGAAGAACAGTGAACGGGCAACCGGGTACTCATCGGCAGCGATACCTTCGGCAGTTGGCACCTTCCCGTTCAGGGTAGCAGCCTGCAGACGATCAGCATTCTCTTCCAGGAAGCTGTAACCGAAGACGCCGTACATGCCGGTATCACCAATCAGCTTCTGGACGATCAGGTTGTCATTCTCACCCGCTTCGATGAAAGCGCCGTCTTCGCGAATGCTCTGACACACACCTTCCATGTCATCTTCACTCATGTTGGCAACCGCAGGCAGGTCTTCACAGCCGCCCTGCAGAGCCAGCTCGTTGAAGGAGTCACGGGTACCGGAAGTCGGAGGCGGCCCCATCACACGGATCGGCTTGTTCGGCAGACTGGAATCGATGTCGCTCCAGTTCTTGTACGGGTTGGCGATCAGCTCATTCTCGTTTTTCGGGTTGGGTACTTCTTTACCCAGCGCCAGGAACAGCTGCTCCAGAGTTACTTCAAGATTTTCGGCTTCTTTGGAGCTGGCGATCACGATGCCGTCAGAACCAATGCGGAACTCGGTGATGTCCTTCACGCCATTGCTCTGGCACAGATCAAACTCGGACGGCTTCATACGACGAGAAGCGTTGGTGATGTCCGGGTGCTGGGTGCCTACGCCCTGACAGAACAGCTTCAGGCCGCCACCGGAACCAGTGGATTCCAGCTTGGGTGTCGGGAAATCGGTGTTGGCACCAAAACGCTCGGCTACCACAGTAGCGAACGGATACACGGTGGAAGAGCCCACGATGCTGATGGTGTCACGGGCCATGGCCGGTGCAGACAGGGCGGCAACAGAGCCGGCCAGCGCAACGGTTGCAAGTGCTTTGTTCAGTTTCATCACGTCGAGTCTCCATTATTTACTTTGGACGTTGTGTCGGATCTGCTTTACCGATGAATGCATCCTAGGGGCACTCTGTGACAACTTTGTTACAGCTTTTGAAATATAGCTGTCATTGTTCAAATTTTCTTGCAGCCCCGCGCCAGCCCGTTACCATGCACAGAAAACAACTCACAAGCTGTACAGGCGATCCTGATGACTGCGTACGATGATGACAAACCGGCCCCCCGGGGCGAGATGATGCTGCAGGTGGTGCCACTGCCGTCAGACACCAATGCCAACGGCGATGTCTTCGCCGGCTGGCTGGTCAAACAGATGGATATTGCGGCAGCGACCATGGCTGGTCGCATTTCCCAGGGCCGTAATGCCACCGTCGCGATGGACAGAATGGAGTTTCTGTCACCCTTGCGTGTGGGCTCCCAGGTGGGCTGCTACTGTGAATTGGTGGACATCGGCCGCAGCTCCATGAAAATCAACGTGGAAGTCTGGACACTGGACCGCGCCTCCAAGACACCCCGCAAGGTGACTGAAGGGCTGTTTGTGTACGTGGCGATTGATGAGCATGGGCGCATCCGGGAAGTCCCGGAGCAGAACCACTAAGCCCGCGCCATCAACTGCTGAACCAGCGCCTGGTACTTAGGGGCCAGTTCTGACGCCCGCCAGCCTTGTGGCGGGTTCGGCTCGGGAGGTTGCTTTAACAGCCGTGCCAGCTGTTCAGCCGCCGCCAGGGCTTCGCCGCCGGGGTCAGAGTCCAGGCTCCGGTATCGGCAGTCTGCCGGCACATATTCCCGGTAGGCCAGCCGGTCCGGTGCCAGCGGCAAGCACCCGGATGCCATCGCCTCCAGCATCGCCAGGCCCTGGAAATCGTGCAGTGCCGTCGACACCACAATATCGGCACTGCGCAACAGCCGATCGTAATCTTGCCGGTGTTCCAGAAAGCCCCAGTGTTCAATGCGGCGGGCAAATTGCTGGTAAATCCGGTCAAAGGCTTGCGGGCGGCTGCGAAAGCCTTCACCCACCACACTGATGCGATAGTCCAGCTTGCGCTGCTCCAGCTGTTCCAGCAGGCCGAACAACCGGTCGGGCCCCTTGTCGTATTCCCAGCGATGATTCCATAACAGATGCGGCCGTTCCCGGTTCACGGACCGTGGCTGCTCGATAAACAAGCGGTCTTCAATCGGCACCGGCAGCACCGAAGACCTTTCCCTGAGCGTTTCTATCACCCCGCAAGGCACCGCATCCGGCATCTTGTTGAGAAAGCCCTCGACGCCCTGCAGAAAGCTGTCCCGGTTCCAGGCACTGTTAAAGACCACCGCATCGGCGGCCAGAGCGCTGTAGAGATTGACCATCTGCGGCTCCACCCGGCTCCGCTGCTGATCGCTGACCGGAAAGGCAAACTGGTTCTCATGCATATAAAGCAGACAGGGGGTGTTCGCGATTCGAGGGTGCAGCCCGCGCAAGGTGGCCAGATCAACCATGGAAGTGGCAATGACCAGGTCCCAGGATTCTTCAAGGCCGGGCTGATCCAGCCAGCTCACCGGATTACCTCGAATCCGCCACTGGAAGAACCTGGGCGGAAGCGCCAGCGTCTGCCAATGATAATCGGGCAGCATGGCGACCAGTTGCTCGCGCCAGCGCTGATGACTGGCAGCATCATAAGCGGACAATAACAGAATGCGTTGGGTCATGACGGTCCAAAGCAGGAGGTCGAAGTAATCGGCAAGTATATCAGGCCTCGGACTTCCCCCGGCTCAGGGACCACAGGCCGAACACCGGTCCCGGCAAAAGCAGCAACGCTACCCACCCCCCCCAGGCATTCCAGAGCCCACTGGTGAGCCAGATGGCCGGCAGGGTCAGGCCAAAGCCGACCGCGTTCATGACCGCCAGAGATGAGCCAACGGTTTCTTTCGGGGCCGTGACTGCAGCCAGCGCGGAGAATTGCGGGGAATCGGCCACCACAGCGACGCCCCAAACCAGTAGAACCGCCAGCAACAACTCCGGTGGCAGCCCGTTCATCCAGGGATAGAGCAGGCACAATGCCCCGGACACCATCAACGCCCGCCGGGCAACCCACTCACTGCCCCGAGTCCGACTGATCCGGCCGCCGCCAATACATCCAGCCGCACCCATACCGATCACCGCAAACGACAACCAGGGGATCAAGGCATCACCCTGTCCCAGCCGCTGCAGTTCTCGCCCGATCAACAGCGGCACCAGCGTCCAGAAGGCGTAAAGCTCCCACATGTGGCCAAAATAACCGCCCGCCACGGCCCGGAACCGGGGCAGGCGTAAAGCCGACAAGCCCTGTCTCAGGGGAAGCCGCCCGCTGGCTTTGGGCAGGTGCGGCCCGTCACCCAGCAGAAACACCAACAGCCCGCCCATTAGCGCCAGACAGGACGATGCAAACAGTGGCCACTCCCAGGGCATACCTGCTGTTGCCCCTCGCATCAGATGTGGCAAAGCGGTGCCCAGGGTCAGCATACCCACCAGCCAGGCCAGGGCGGCGCCGGCATATTTGGGTGTCCAGGCAATCACCAGTTTCATACCCAGGGGGTAGATTCCGGCCAGACACAGGCCGGTAGCGAACCGGAACAGGCTGTCCAGCGGAAACACCCCGGCCACAACTACAAAGCCGGCGTTCGCCAGTGCGCCCATCAGGCTCGAAATAAGGAAGATGCGGCTGGCGCCGAAGCGATCCGCCAGGCCGGTCACCGCCAGAGCAAGCGTACCGGCAATAAAACCCGCCTGAACCGACAGCGTAAGCCGGCCCAGATCCGATTCCGCTAACCCGAGTTCGGCGGACAGGGATAGCCAGACCCCGTTGATACTGAACCAGAGGGAGGTGCCGAACAATTGTGCGAGCACAATGACTGGCAAAGGATAACGTTGCAGTAGGCTGGTCATATTATTGTCTTTGTGGTTACCGGAAAGCCAAGCCTAGCTCGAAACCCGACTGAGACCCCATGCGACTTTGGTGCCCGGTCACGGTTTGGTTAAACGATCCAGCCGCAGGCGCTCCCGGTCATCGAACAGACGCCGGCCGCCCCAGCTGACTGCCATGACCGCGCCAAAACCGGTACCGACGGTAATGATCAGCATCACCAGAATCTGGTATTTGACCGCCACCCCGGGCGGGCTGCCCGCCAGTATCTGGCCGGTCATCATGCCGGGCAGGCTGACAATGCCGGCTGCTGCCATGGCGTTAATGGAGGGCATCATGCCACTGCGCATGGCTTCCCGACGGATGTCTTCCAGTGCCTGTTGCCAGGTCTGGCCCAGCATCAGCCGGTTCTCGATTACCGCCCGCTGGCGCCAGACCGAATCATTCAGACGATCCAGAGCCAGGCTGACCCCGGTCATGGTGTTGCCCAGCATCATACCCAGCAAAGGAATCGCATACTGAGGGGTATACCAGGGCTCCGGACCAATCACCACCGCCAGTGCCAGCACGGTCACGGTAAATGACGACACGAACATCGCGCCGGTGCCGATCCCGAACGCCCACCCGCCTTTCAGGCGTCGGCCCTGGCGCGCCACCACTTCCCGGCCAGCCACCAGCAACATGACCGCCGCCAGCAGCGCAATCCAGTAGAAGGCGGAAGAGGCAAACAGGGCTTCCAATACCAGGCCAATCAAAGCCAGCTGAATAACCGTTCGTATGGCCGCCACCAACAGGCTACGGGTAATGCCCAGACGCCCCAAATAGGCTGTCGCTGCCAAAGCCAGTACCAGCAAGGCCGCCAGGCCCAGCTTCCACCAGGCCAGGTCAATCACTTCCATGGACAGGCTCCAGTGCGGATCCACGAATCCGGTAGTGAACGTTGGCTACCCGATGAATCTGGGCGGAATCATGGGCGACCCACAGAGTGGCGATCTGCCGCTGTTCAATCTCCTGCAACAGCCAGCGTTCGATCGCCTCTGTCGATTCGTTATCCAGATTGGCGGTCGGTTCATCCAGCAGCAGCGCGTCTGGTTCCTGAACCAGGGCCCGCCACAACGCGAGTCTTTGTCGCTCACCGGAGGACAACCGGCTGACCGACCAGTCCATCACCTCGGCAGGGAAACCCAGAGCGGCAGGCAAACGCTCACCAGCCCCCTCGGGAAAGTGGGCGCTTACATCATCAAACCACCACTGGCTTTCCGCCGGCACCATCACCACCTGGCGCCTCCACTGATGTGCCGGTACGCTCTGTTGATTGAGGTTATCCAGAGAAATCTGACCGCCGTGGGGCTCCAGATCGGCCACCGCGCGCAGTAACCGGCTCTTGCCACTGCCAGAGGCACCGGACAGGCACACTACCTGTCCGCCGGGAACGGTCAGCGTTACTTCACTCAGCGCGCCAACGCTGACCCCTTGCAACAACAGCCCGGTCAAAGCCAAGTCACCAGGGCAGTTCCTCACCATTGCTGTGCCAGAACGACCCGGTGTTCTCCAGAGTCAGATTGGCAATGCGCTCGGCCAGCCCCCTGGCAGACTCCTCCGGCGTGATCAGCCCGCCAAAGTTCACCATTCGCGTTTTCACATAACCGGGGTGCAGCTGCGCCACGGCAATGCCCCTGGGTTTGAGATCCACCGCCAGGGATTTTCCGAAAGCGTTCAGCGCAGCCTTCGAGGCCCGATAGCCATAACGGCCGCCGGAGTCGTTGTCGGCGATAGAGCCCATCCGGCTGGTTATATTGGCAATCTTGCTGCCCTGCCCCATCAGAGGCGCCAGGGCTTCGGCCACGCGCAGTGGCGCGTAGGCGTTGATTTCCATCTGGGTGCGAATGGAGTCGAAGTCGATACCGCCCAGCTGCTCGTCCTGAAGCAGGCCCGCGTTGTTAATCAGCAAGCTGATACGCTTGCCCGCCAGACTGGATTTCAGCTTATCGATGCCGGCATCGGTGGTGACATCCACGCCGTCGATCACCTGACCCGCCACACCGGCAAGCTCTTCCGAGGACTGTCGGCATACGCCAATGACCTCGCAGCCCTCAGCGGCATAGTGCCGGGCCAGCTCCAGACCAATACCCCGATTGGCACCGGTAATGACCACCACATTGGAATCAGACATAGCCTTTTTCTCCTATTGGTTTCTCCGCTCGTTCCGGCAACCATACTGACAACGCTGCCGCTGTGGCTACCAGGGCAGCGGAAATCCACAAACAGGCTTCCAGCCCGTAGGCCTGGTACACCCAGCCAGAGAGAATGGTGCCCAGCAGCCGGCCGGCGGCGTTAGACATATAATAGAACCCCACATCCAGCGATACGCCGTCACCCCGGGCGTAGCTGACAATCAGGTAGCTGTGCAGCGAGGAGTTGATGGCAAACAGCACCCCGAACAGCAGCAAACCGCCAATCACCACCACCTGTGCCGACCAACCGGCCAACAGAGCCCCGGCAATGGCGGCAGGAACCAACGCCAACACTGCCGCCCAAAGCACGGCACCGGACTTACCGTTGGCGTGGCCGGTGATTCTGGGCGCAAGGGTCTGGATAAAACCGTAACCGATAATCCAGCTGGCCATAAAGCCGCCAACTTTCCAGTGGTCCCAGCCGAACACCGTGGCCATGTACACCGGCAACGCCACTACAAACCACACGTCCCGGGCGCCGAACAGAAACATCCGGGCGGCCGACAACACGTTGATGGCCCGGCTTTTGGACAGGATCTCGCTGAACTTTGGCTTGGCCTTGCTCTTGCCCAGGTCCTGCCCCAGCAGGAACAGACTGGCCAGCCACACCAGCCCCAGCGCTACCGCCATGAGGATCACCGCACCGGTAAACCCGGCGGCCATCAGCAACACGCCGCCCAGAAAGAATCCCACCCCTTTCAGGGTGTTCTTGGAGCCGGTCAGAATCGCCACCCACTTGTACAGGGTGCCCTGCTGCTCGTCCGGTACCAGCAGCTTGATACCGCTCTTGGCCGACATCTTGTTGAGGTCTTTGGCAATACCCGACAACGCCTGTGCCGCCATCACCCAGGGCACCGTGAGCATGGCCGCCGGCAGGGCCAGCATGGCCAATGCAACAATCTGCAGGAACAACCCGATATTCATGGTGCGGTTCAGGCCCATGCGGGCGCCGAGATAGCCGCCCACCAGGTTGGTCACCACCCCGAAGAACTCGTAGAAGATGAACAACAGGGCGATTTCCAGGGGCGAATAGCCCAGCTGGTGAAAGTGCAACACCACCAGCATTCGCAGGGCGCCATCGGTCAATGTGAAGGCCCAGTAGTTGCCGGTGATCACCAGGTACTGGCGAATGGCGGCATTCATATCAGGCCTGGCCTACCTTGCGCGCCAGTTCGACGGTGCGGTTGGCGTAGCCCCATTCGTTGTCATACCAGGCGTAGATTTTCACATGGGTGCCGTTGACCACCAGGGTGGACAGGGCATCGACGATGGAAGAGCGGGGGTCGGTTTTGTAGTCGATGGACACCAACGGGCGCTCTTCGTAGCCCAGAATGTCTTTCAATTCGCCCTCAGCCGACTCTTTCAACAGTTGGTTGACGGTATCCCGGTCCGTCGGCGTTTCCACTTCAAACACGCAATCGGTCAGTGACGCATTGATCAGCGGAATCCGCACCGCGTGGCCATCCAGCTTGCCTTTCAGCTCCGGGAAGATCTCGACAATCGCCGTGGCGGAACCCGTGCTGGTGGGGATCAGCGAGCTACCACAGGCCCGGGCCCGGCGCAGGTCCTTGTGGGGCGCGTCGATAATGGTCTGGGTGTTGGTCAGGCTGTGGATGGTGGTCAACGAACCATGTTTGATACCGAGTTTCTCGTGGATTACTTTCACCACCGGTGCCAGGCAGTTGGTGGTGCAGGAAGCCGCGGTGATGATGCGGTCGTTGGCGGGGTCGAAGATGTCTTCGTTCACACCCATGACAATGTTCTTCGCACCCGGCTCTTTCACCGGGGCGGTGACCACCACCCGTTTGACACCCTGGTCCAGGTAACCCTGCAGCACAGCCACCTTCTTGTTCACACCGCTGGCTTCGATCACCAGGTCGCAGCCGGACCAGTCGGTCTCGGCGATAGCCTTGTTATGGGTTACCCGGATGCGCTGGCCGTCAATCAACATATCGTCACCATCGGCCATCGCTTCACGACTCCAGGTGCCGTGTACGCTGTCAAAGTTCAACAGGTGCGCCAGCGTATGGGTGTCCGCGCCGGGATCGTTGATGGCGACAAACTCGAACTCCGGCCAGCCCCAGGCGGCCCGCAGCGCCAGCCGGCCAATGCGACCAAACCCGTTAATGCCTACTTTGATCTTGCTCATGATGTTCTCCTTGCGACCTTCGCGATCCGTATGTGCGATAAAGGATCAGGGGCACTGCACCGCCGGGCGATCCGCCATGGCCTGTAATCTGGCCAGCGGCTGCTTAATCAGTGCCGGGTTGTTAACGGCAGTTTCCTCCAGCACCCGCACCATCCAGTCTGGCAGGTGCGGACTAAGGTAATAATAGACCCATTGGCCCCGGCGCTCTGTTTCCAGCAAGCCAGCTTCACGCAGCGATGCCAGGTGGCGGCTGACTTTTGGCTGAGGCGCCTCAAACGCCGCCATCAATTCGCACACGCACAACTCACCCTGACGGTGGATCAACAGCGTGGCCGCAAGCCGGAGTTCATCTCCCAGGGCCTTGAACAGGGTCATCGGATTGTAATGGGCTTGACCTTTCATATTTACCGACCAATATATATGCTTATTCGAATATGCAGTTTTTCGCATATTAGTGTGACACAGTGATGACGTAAAGGATCGACGATCAACATGCCAACCGCGGATCTTCCCAACATTAAAGCTGAGCTGTTCAATGCTCCCACGGCATCGAAGGTATTCGAGGCCCCCGCCTCCGAGCATCCAGCCCGGATTCTATTGCTATACGGCTCCCTGCGCGAACGCTCGTTCAGCCGCCTGGCGGTGGAAGAATCCGCCCGCCTGCTGGAAGCCATGGGCGCGGAAACCCGTATCTTTAACCCCCGCGGCCTGCCCCTGGCCGATGCCGAAGACGCCAGCCATCCCAAGGTTCAGGAACTGCGGGAACTGGTGCAGTGGAGTGAGGGCATGGTGTGGTGCTCCCCGGAACGCCACGGCGCCATGACCGGCATCATGAAAACCCAGATCGACTGGATACCGCTGTCCCTGGGTGCGGTTCGGCCGACACAGGGCAAAACCCTGGCAGTGATGCAGGTTTGTGGAGGCTCCCAGTCATTCAACGCAGTCAACCAACTGCGGGTGCTGGGCCGGTGGATGCGCATGGTCACCATTCCGAACCAGTCCTCGGTGCCCAAAGCCTTCATGGAATTTGATGGCAATGATCGCATGAAGCCCTCGCCTTACTATGATCGCATCGTGGATGTCATGGAAGAGCTGGTAAAGTTCACCCTGCTGGTACGGGACCGCAGTGATTACCTCACCGACCGCTACTCCGAACGCAAGGAAAGCGCCGAAGAACTGTCGAAGCGTGTGAACCAACGTTCCATTTAAGGATATGCCATGAGCAGCAAAAGCGATGTGAACACGGTTGAAACCACTGACGGCGGCCTGGACCTGTTCGGGCGTTACCTGTCCGTGTGGGTGGCACTGGCCATTGTGGCCGGTGTAGCCCTCGGGCAGCTTGCCCCCTCGATTCCCGAGACCCTGTCCCGCTTTGAATACGCCCAGGTGTCCATCCCTATCGCCATCCTGATCTGGGCGATGATTTTCCCGATGATGGCGCAGATCGATTTCAGCGCCGTGGTCGGGGTGCGAAAAGAGCCGAAGGGCCTCGCTATCACCACTATCGTGAACTGGCTGATCAAACCCTTCACCATGTTCGCCATTGCCTGGTTTTTCCTGATGGTGGTGTTTAAACCCTGGATCGCCCCACAACTGGCCAGCGAATACCTGGCCGGCGCCATTCTACTGGGGGCTGCGCCCTGCACCGCCATGGTATTTGTCTGGAGTTACCTGACCAAAGGCGATGCCGCCTACACCCTGGTGCAGGTATCCCTGAACGACATCATCATGCTGTTCGCCTTTGCGCCCATTGTGGTCTTCCTGCTGGGGATTTCCGACATCCAGGTGCCCTGGGATACGGTGATTCTGTCGGTGGTCTTATACATCGTGATTCCCCTCACCGCCGGCTACCTGACCCGCCGGACCCTGATCGCCCGCCACGGCGAACAGTGGTACGACAACGTATTTATGAAACGCCTCAGCCCGGTGACGCCTGCCGCGTTGATCGTCACCCTGGTCTTGCTGTTCGCCTTCCAGGGTGAAGTCATTCTGCAAAATCCGTTGCACATACTGCTGATTGCGGTGCCACTGGTTATCCAGACGGTGTTTATCTTCCTGCTCGCTTACGGCTGGGCCAGGCTCTGGAAGGTGCGCCACTGCATCGCCGCCCCAGGAGCCATGATCGGTGCCAGCAATTTCTTTGAGCTGGCGGTGGCGGCGGCCATCGGCCTGTTCGGACTGCAATCGGGCGCGGCCCTGGCCACGGTGGTGGGCGTACTGGTGGAAGTGCCCTTGATGCTCGCCCTGGTGCGCATCGCCAATAACACCCGGGACAAGTTCCCAGCCTGAACGATAAAGCCGAACAGGCGCGTCGCTATCCGCGCCTGTTCAGCCGACAACCACCCTGCTAATATCGCGCTCGTTTTTTGAGCGTCGAACCCGTTAATCAGCACCACCGACCGGAATCAAAAGAATGGATATTTTCCAGGCCCTTTTCCTTGGCCTCCTCCAGGGACTGACCGAATTCCTGCCCATATCCAGCTCCGCCCACCTGATCCTGACACCGGCCTTCTTTGGCTGGGAAGACCAGGGCGTCGGCTTTGACCTGTCGGTGCACGTGGGCACGCTGCTGGCGGTGGTGCTCTACTTCCGCCGGGATGTCTTCGGCATCGCCCGGGACGGCCTGATTTCCATGGGCCAGCGCAAAATCGTCGGCCAGGGCGCCCTGGCCTGGTACCTGGTGATCGGCACCATCCCCGCCGGCCTCGCCGGCCTGGCCCTGCTCGACATGATCGACAACGAACTGCGCGGCGCGTCGGTGATCTTCTTCACCACCCTGGTGTTCGGCATCCTGCTGGGCATTGCCGACTGGCTCCCCAAACGCCAGCGCACCATGGATTCCCTAAACTGGAAAGACGCCGTTATCGTCGGCATCGCCCAGGCCATGGCTCTGGTCCCCGGCACCTCCCGCTCGGGCGTCACCATCACCGCCGGCCTGTTCCTGGGCATGACCCGGGAAACCGCCTCCCGGTTCTCATTCCTGCTGGCGATTCCGATTATCGTGCTGGCGTCGGCGGTAAAGCTGCTGGAAGTGGCCACATCCGACGTAATCGTGGACTGGAATGGTTTCCTGATTGGCGGCGTCACTTCGTTCCTGATGGCCATTACCGCCATCCACTTCTTCCTGAAGTGGCTGAACAAGGTGGGCATGTGGCCGTATGTGATCTACCGGATCATTTTGGCTGGGGTGATTTACGCGGTTCTGATGTAAACCGTTTTCTTTAAATACTTGGCGGCCTGCACAGCACCAAGAGTGCCGGGTTGGGGTTGGCTTTCCAAAAATTTGTGGAGCCAGGGATGGCGGAACACAAGCGCCACAGGGATGTGCCGAAGGAGCGCTTTTTGGAAAGCCAACCCCAACTCGGCACCGACTCCACACTTGGCAGGCTTCTAAATCAGCAGGCCTCCAAAGGCGCATAAGCCAGCACCAGCCACTTGGCGCCCTCATCGAAGTTCACCTGCACGCGGGTGTGATGCCCGGTGCCCTCGGAGTTCATCACGATACCCTCGCCGAACTTCGGATGACGCACTCGCTGGCCCAAGCTGAAACCGGACTGCTGGGCCGAATCCTGGGCAAACAGACTCTCATTCGGTCGCTCCACCATCGCCGGCCGCGTCACCGTATTACGCAACCGCACCTCCTGCAGACAATCCCCCGGGATCTCCCGGACAAACCGGGACAGTGCGTGAAACTTCTCCTGACCATACAACCGACGGGATTCCGCGTAAGTAAGTACCAGCTTTTTCATGGCCCGGGTAATGCCCACATAGGCCAGGCGGCGCTCTTCCTCCATGCGCCCGGGCTCCTCCAGCGACATACTGTGCGGGAACAAACCTTCCTCAACGCCTGCCAGGAACACCATCGGAAACTCCAACCCCTTGGCCGAATGCAGCGTCATCAACTGCACACTGTCCTCATGGGCATCGGCCTGTGATTCGCCGGCATCCAGCGCCGCCTGGGCTATAAACTCCGCCAGCGGATCTACGCCTTCTTCTACATCATAATCCGCCAGCGCGCTGACCAGTTCCTCCAGGTTTTCCACCCGGGCCTGACCCTTCTCGCCCTTCTCACTGGCGTGATAATCCTTCAGGCCACTGGACTCAATCGCCTGCTTCATCAGCCCCTGCAGTGAAGCATGCCCAGCCATTTCAGACAGCGTGTTGATGATCTCCATAAACTGCTGCAGGCCGGTTTTCGCCCGGCCCTTCACCTGGCCCGCGGCCAGTAACCGCTCGGACGATTCCCACAGGGAAATACCCTGGCCGGTGGCGTATTCACGAATTTCCTGCAGGCTCTTGGCACCAATGCCGCGGGTGGGAATATTCACCACCCGCTCAAAAGCGGCATCGTCCCGGTGGTAATGCACCAGGCGCAGGTAAGCCAGCGCGTTTCGGATTTCCTGACGGTCGTAGAACCGCAACCCGCCGTAAACTCGATAAGGAATACCCTGGCGCATCAGGGCTTCTTCGAGCACCCGGGACTGGGCATTGGAACGATAGAGAATGGCGCACTCGCTGCGCAGATTGCCCTCGCTGACCCAGGCCGAGATGGAATCGGCAATATAATTGGCTTCATCCTGCTCGTTGAACGCGGCGTACAGGCTGATCGGCTCACCTTCCACCCCGTCAGTCCAGAGTTCCTTGCCCAAACGCCCCTGGTTGTTGGCAATCACCGAGTTGGCGGCTTTCAGAATGGTCTTGGTGGAGCGGTAGTTCTGCTCCAGCCGGACCAACCGGGAATTGGGGAAATCCCGCTGGTACTGCTGGATATTCTCGATCTTCGCGCCCCGCCAGCCGTAGATGGACTGGTCGTCATCGCCCACCACCGTCAGCGGCACCCGGTTGCTGGCCAGCACCTGCAGCCAGGCGTATTGAATGGTGTTGGTGTCCTGGAACTCGTCCACCAGTATGTGCTGGAAGCGCTGCTGGTAGTGACTCAGCAATTCCGGACGATGCAGCCAGAGTTCGTGGGACCGCAGCAGCAGTTCACCGAAATCCACCAGGCCGCCCTGTTGGCAGAGCTTCTCGTACTGGCGGTAGATCTTCAGCATGGTATTGGTGAAGTGATCGCCCGGATTCTCCTGAATATGATCCGCCCGCAAGCCCTCATCTTTCTGGCTGTTGATAAACCACTGAGCCTGTTTCGGCGGCCACTGGCTTTCATCAATGCGGTTTTCCCGCATCACCCGCTTGATCAGCCGCAACTGATCGTCGCTGTCCAACACCTGGAAGTTTTCCGGCAAGCCGGCGTCTTTCCAGTGGGAACGAAGCAAACGATGGGCAATTCCGTGAAAGGTGCCGATCCACAGACCACGGGTGGGAATCTGCATCATCTGCTCCACGCGATAACGCATTTCCTTGGCGGCCTTGTTGGTGAAAGTCACCGCCAGAATGGACGTGGGCGGCACCCGGTCAACCGACATCAACCATGCCATCCGGTGCACCAGCACGCGGGTTTTGCCACTGCCGGCACCGGCCAGCACCAGCAAATGGTCGTTCTGCGCCGTCACCGCTTCGCGCTGGGCGTCGTTCAGGGAATCAATAATATGAGAGACATCCATGGAGCAAGGCTTCATTACTGGTTAAATTTACAGCCCAGTATACCAGCCAAGAGCCCGGCTGCCTCCCCTGGCACAAACTACCCCCTCAAGAGTATATACAGGCCAATTCAAGGCTCTAGGCTTAAAGAGACAGCCAGTGTGGCCGATACAGCACTTAACACACTGACACATTAATTCTGTGTCATGCGTTCAAAAAAACAACCTACACTCGCGCTGCTGGTGATTGTAGCCGTGGTGGCTTTCGTAGTGAGCCAGACCTTTTCCGTCATCACGGAACGAAACAACTCGGAACGACTGGGAGAGGTGCGCAACCAGCTCTATCCGTCCCTGGAACTCTCCACCATCAACCGGGGTCTGCTGCAACTCATCGAAAACTAGATCAACAGCGCCGTCACCACGGGCGACGATCAGCAGATTGCGGCTACCCGAGAGCAACTCGCCGAGATCATCGAGAATCTTGACCGCATTGCCCAGCTTAACCCGAGCCAGCAGAGCGACGTAAAAGCGCTGAAATCCGAACTGAACGGCTACTACAGCACCGCCACTCGCATCGCCACCGCGATTATCGAGGGCACCGCCGATTTCAGTCGCATAGGCCAGGAAGCATCCGCCAACGCCGAGCGCCTGGCGGGCCTGCGCTCGGATCTCGACCAGATGCGTAATGCCATGGAGAGCCGCCTGACCCAGGCCATTGACGACACCACGGCGGCCAGCAGCGAAGCCGTCTCCGTGACGATCGTGGTGGTCGCCCTGGTTGTCCTGATTGCACTGAGCTTGATTATCGGTCGATCGGTCTCCGGCAGCCTGCAGCAAATCATCAGTTCCCTGCGGAACATGGCTTCTGGCGAAGGCGATCTGACCTACCGCATCGAGTACACCGGCAAGGATGAACTTTGGGATCTGTATCTGAACCGCAGCAAAGCCCTGCCGAATGGCCAGAGCGCGAAGCCGTTTGAACTCCCGGAGGGCAACGCCACCCGTGCCGAGTTCCACGACAAGGTGACCGGCCGTAACGATGCCCAACTGAAGGCCTTCTGGTCCCAGCAGGTGTTCACCGGTCGTGGTCAGCCTCCGGCGGAAGCCGGCAGTGCTTCGGGCATGAAGGCCCAGGTCGCCTCCACACCAGGCGCCATCGGCTACATCGATTCCGCGGATGTGGACGACAGTGTCAAGGTTATCCTGACGCCCTGATCACAGCCGTGCAGAACGCAAAAAGGCGAGCCGAAGCTCGCCTTTTTTGCTGTTTGAAGACCGGCTGCCTAGAAACCTCTCGGCACGGTCTGGGCTTCCACGAATTCAAACAGCCCTTCCAGACCACCTTCCCGGCCAATACCCGAGGCTTTCATACCGCCAAACGGCGCCTCCGGTGTCGGCCCGGTGCCGGTGTTCCAGCCCACGTGACCAAACCGCAGGCCGGCAGCCACCCGCTGGGCACGTTCGGCATCGGCGGTGAACACGTAGGAGGCCAGGCCAAACTCCGTGTCGTTACCGGCATCAATGACTTCTTCCTCGGTCCGGAACAGCGCCATGGGCACCAGCGGACCGAAGGTCTCCTCCTGGTAACAGCACATCTCCCGGTCCACGCCCTGCACCACCGTGGGTGGGAAAAACAGGCCATCACCCAGTTCCGCTGGCTGTTTGCCAGCCACCAGGCTGGCGCCCTTGTCGAGGGCGTCCTGCAGGTGCCGCTTCACCTTGTCGAAGCCCTGCTTGTTGATCAAGGGCCCAATGTCGATGCCCTCATTCATGCCGTCGCCGACGGTCATCTTGTTCACACGTTCGGCCAGCTTCTGACCAAAGGCATCCGCCACCTTCTCGTGCACAAAAATCCGGTTGGCGCAGACACAGGTCTGGCCGCCACCGCGGAATTTGTTGGCAATCAGGTTATCGGCGGCGGCCTCCAGGTCGGCATCGTCAAAGACGATGAACGGGGCATTACCACCCAGCTCCAGTGCCAGCTTCTTAACTTGCTCGGCGGTGTCCACGATCAGTTTGCGGCCCACTTCTGTGGAGCCGGTGAAGCTGAGCATGGGCACGTCTTTGTGCTCACACAGTACCTTGCCGATCACGCTGGCCTTACCCATCACCAGGTTGACCATGCCATCCGGCAGGTCGAGTTTATCCATCACGCTGAAAAAGGCGATCATGGTCAGCGGGGTTTCGCTGGCCGGCTTGATGACCGAGGGACAACCCGCCGCCAGGGCCGCCGACAACTTCTTGGCGATCATGCCGATGGGAAAGTTCCAGGGCACAATCAGCCCGGTTACGCCCACAGGCCGATAATGAACCGTCCAGGTGCAATCCTTGGGCTTTTCCGGAATCGTGTGGGAATCAAGCGCGCTGATGTGCTTGGCGCAGTAATCGAAGAAACCGGCGGCGTAATCCACCTCGCCCTGGGCTTCCTTCCAGGGCTTGCCATGCTCCATACACAGGATGCGGCCAATCTCTTCGCGGTTTTCTTTCAGGCCGTCACGAATATCCTCCAGCCACTTGCGGCGGGTTTCAATCGGCCAGGGATTGGTGAGCCGGAGCGCTGATTGTCCAGCCTCCACCGCTGCCACAACATCTTCCTCCGGCATCGACGGCACCTTGGCAATCACCGAGCCGGTGGCCGGGTTGTAAACGTCGAACGTGGCACCGCCGGCAGAGTCTTTCCAGCGCCCGCCAATGTAGCCTGTGAGGTTTTCCAGTAGTGGTGACTCAATCATCTCGGCTCCTCTTGCATGACTGGTTACGCCCCGGACCGGGGCGAAGTTCATAAGCAACGCGTGCCTTTCATAGTGGATCCTGAGTGGCGGCCTGTAAAGTCAAGGGGAGATTTCCTGGCCGTCATTTTTGACCCGGGCGGGTGACTGCCTATACTCGAAGGAGAGTTTTTACAGGCTCTCCCTGACACCCCAAGGAGACGGATTCATGAAAGCATTTTTTCATCCGACGCAGGACCTGCACATCCCGAAGACGTATTTCACCCGAGGCCAGATGCGCCAGCCTCAGGAGGTGCCTGATCGCACCGGCCAGATGCTTGAAGGCCTGAAAGCCATGGGCATCCCGGTACTGCAGCCGGCCGACCAGGGCGCCGGCCCGATCTCCAAGGTGCACGACCTGGGTTACCTGCGATTCCTCGAATCCGCCCACCGGCGCTGGATGGAAATGGAAGACTGGGGCGACGAGGTAATGTCGAACATTTTCGTACGTTCCCCCAACGCCATGCGGGGCATCCTGGCGGAAGCCGCCTGTTACCTGGCAGACGGCAGCTGCCCCATTGGTGAGAATACCTGGAAAGCGGCCTACTGGTCGGCTCAGACCGCTCTGGGTGCCGCCGACGCGCTGATCGCCGGAGAACGCAACGCCTACGCTGTGTGCAGGCCACCAGGCCATCACGCCCGCAAGGATGCCGCCGGTGGATTCTGCTACCTGAACAACGCCGCCATCGCGGCCGAGCACCTGAAGAGCCGGTTCCCGCGAACGGTCATCCTGGACACCGACATGCATCATGGCCAGGGCATTCAGGAGATCTTCTACGACCGCAGCGACGTGCTGTACATCTCCATCCACGGCGACCCCACCAACTTTTATCCGGTGGTCAGCGGCTTCGAGGACGAACGGGGGGAAGGCGAAGGCTATGGCTACAACATCAACCTGCCCATGCCCCACGGCTCCAGCGAGGATCATTTCTTCGCCAAACTGGAAGAGGCGATGGCGGCCATCCGCCTGTACCAGCCGGATGTGCTGATTCTGACCCTGGGCTTCGATATCTACAAGAACGACCCACAAGCGAAAGTATCGGTGACTTCCGAGGGCTTCTGTCGGCTGAGCACGCACCTTCGTCAGCTGGGCTTACCCACTCTGGTGGTGCAGGAAGGCGGGTATGATCTGGACGCCCTCAGCGAGAACGTCCAGCAGTTTTTCAAGGGCCTAGAAGGCTGATCAGACCGCCGGGGCATACACCTTGATATTGCCATGCCCCTCTGCCTTCAGGTGGCCGGCGTGCATGCGGCTCATGGTGCCCCGGTCACAGTACAGCAGGTACTGGCGGTTGCCCGGCAGTTCCGCCACCTGCTGATTCAGCTCGTAGAAAGGAATCTTGAGCACGTCGTTGTTGGTCAGGGTCAGTGGCGAGCGTTCTTCTTCAGACGGGTGGCGAACGTCGATAATCACGTCATCTACCGACGGCGTCTGGATCAACTCCACCTCTTCCGGCGTCTGGGTGCTGTCCAGGAGCTGGCTGACCATGGTGTCGGTACGGTTAGCGATGGCATCGGCCAGGGCGGCCGGGTCCATGTTCGCCTCTTCTTCCTCCACGCGATGCAGCCTGGCACGGGTGACCGGCTTGCTGGAAATCACGCCGCAATACTCCGGCATGTTGCGGGCAAACGGCTCGGTACCGATGTCCTTGGCAATTCGAATGATTTCCTGCTTGTCCATCGCGATCAGCGGGCGCAGCACCACCTCGTCACTGGCACGGTCCACCACATTCAGGTTGGTCAGGGTCTGGCTGGAGACCTGGGCCACCGCATCGCCCATGACCAGCCCAGAGGCGTTGTAATCCCGGGCGATCTCGGCAGCGGCCTTGAGCATCATCCGTTTGAGCACCACGCCCCAGTGGCGATGGTTGACCGAGCGCATGATCTCGGCGACCACACCCTCAAACGGCACAGAAATAAACTTGACGTTGTGGGACGAACCATAACGCTCCCACAGGTAGTGAGCCACCTGGCGCACGCCCACTTCATGGGCCGCACCGCCCAGGTTAAAGAACAGATAATGACTGCGAATGCCACGGCGCATCATCAGGTAGGCAGCCACCGACGAGTCGTAGCCGCCGGAAATCAGCGTCATCACCGTTTCTACCGTCCCCAGCGGATAACCGCCAAGACCCTCGTGGCGACGATGGGCAATGTGGTAGCTGTCGTCCTTTACCTCAATACGAACTTCCAAATCCGGTGATTTCAGATCTACGCCTTTGGCGCCGGAGCCCTGCAACAACGCCGCACCCACCGAACGCTCCAGGTCAATGGAACGGAAATCATGATCGCCATGGCGGCGGGCGCGAACGGCAAACGTCTTGCCTTTCAGGCGTTCGGCATAGGCCTGCACCGCCTTTTCGCCCACATCGTCAAGATCGACAAACGGAAACACCCCGATCTCCTGGATGGTCGAGATGCCGGGAATGCGCACCAGCTCATCAATCACCGGGCCGGCAAGGCTGCGGCCATCGGGCACATCCACATCCACCCGGTCCCAGCTGCCATCCACACGGATCTCCGGATCCAGCCGGGCCAGTAATTTACGGATATTCTGCCGCAACTGGCGCATCTGCTGCTGGCGAACGGGTTTACTCTTGATAGCCACTTCCGGGGCGGGACGAATCAGCAATTTCATAAAAAAGACTTTGATCGGAATAACGTCGGGTGGCGTAAAAGCCAGAAAGGCCTTAGTGTACCCTTTCGCCAGACTGGCTCAAAATCCGTCATTGCCGAAACCATCAGGAGCTTCACCAACGATGACTGAAACCACCATGAATGCCCTGGTCTCCCCCGAGGGCAGCCTCGAGATCCTTTCCAACTACGAGGTAAACCGGCTCAAGGACAAGAGCGAGGGTGGTCTGTATCGCCTGTTCCGTCAGTGTGCACTGGCCGTGCTCAATACCGGCGTCGAAACCGACGACTGTAAGGAATTGATGGAAGCCCACGCCGATTTCGATGTACGGCTGGTGCCCCAGCCCCGGGGACTGAAACTGGAGCTGATCAATGCGCCCGGCCACGCCTTTGTGGACGGCGAAATGCTACGCGCCATCCGGGAGCACCTGTTTTCTGTGCTGCGCGATATCGTTTACAGCCACTCCCTGCCCAACAGCGTGGCCGGCTTCCGCAAAGACAACCCCGAAGACCTAACGAATCTGGTGTTCCACATTCTGCGCAACGCCAGGGTACTGGAGGCGGGGCGTCAGCCAGACCTGGTGGTGTGCTGGGGCGGCCATTCCATCAGCCACGACGAATACCAGTACAGCAAGGATGTCGGGCACCAGTTGGGGCTGCGCGGCCTGAGTATCTGCACCGGTTGCGGCCCGGGCGCCATGAAAGGCCCGATGAAAGGCGCCACCATCGGCCACGCCAAGCAACGGGTGAAGAATGGCCGTTACATCGGCATTACTGAGCCGGGCATTATCGGTGCCGAGGCGCCAAACCCGATTGTAAACGAGCTGGTGATCATGCCGGATATCGAGAAGCGTCTCGAGGCCTTTGTTCGCTGTGGCCATGGTGTGATTGTATTCCCGGGCGGCGTAGGCACCGCAGAGGAGATTCTGTACCTGCTCGGCATTCTGCTGCACCCGGACAACGTTGACCTGCCTTTCCCGGTGGTGTTTACCGGCCGCCAGGAAAATGCCGAATACTTCGAAATGATCGACAAGTTTATCCGCAACGCCCTGGGCGATGAGGCTGCCAGCAAATACGAGATCATCATCGATGATCCGATACGGGTCGCCCAGACCATGAAGCAGGGCATGAAAGACGTGGAGACCTTCCGCCGCGCTATGCAGGATGCCTACTACTTCAACTGGATGCTGAAGATAGATCCGGTATTCCAGCTACCGTTCGAGCCGAACCATGACAACATGCGGGCTCTGGAACTGCATCGCGATCAACCGGTTCACCTGATTGCGGCGAATCTGCGCAAAGCGTTCAGCGGGATTGTGGCGGGTAACGTGAAGGAAAGCGGAATCCGGCAGGTGCAGGAGAAAGGGCCGTTTGAAATCGCTGGTGACCCGACGCTGATCAAGCCTCTGGAGGCCATGCTGGAGCAGTTTGTGGCGCAGAACCGGATGAAGCTACCCGGGTCCTCAGCCTACCGTCCGAGCTATCGCATTGTCAGTGGTGCGGCCTGAGCCGCAACACTGACAAACACAACGTCTTACTTGCCGCCGTCGGCCGGCAGGCTGGCGTAGTAAGCTGCCAGGTTGGCAATGTCAGCATCGCTCAGGGCTGTGGCCTGACCCTGCATCACCGGAGCCTGTCCACCCTGACGCTGGCCTGCCTTGTACGCCTTCAGAGCTGCAACCAGGTACTGCTCTTTCTGGCCAGCCAGGTTCGGATAGATGGGCACCTGAGAGATACCGTTCTGGCCATGGCACGCGGCACAAACGGCGGCCTTGGCCTTACCAGCTTCGATGTCACCGGCGGCCATGGAAGCGACCGGTACCATCGCGCCAGCTGCGAACAGGCCCGCTACTGCAAGATGCTTCAGATTCATTGTGTTAACCCTCTCATCGTTTTAACGTTCACATTCCGGCATAAAACCGGTCAGTAACTCAGGTTTCACTTATAGCACACCCGCCCGTGAGCTCAAATGTGATAGATCAAGGACTTTCGTGCGACCATAGTCCTCTTTTACGCCTGAGCGTAGTGAACGACAGTACGAACAAACCACAAATACCCAATCAGAGATACCACCGGAGAACCAAGCCATGCCAGTTGAGGTACAGGAGCTCCCCTGCCGGGAAGGACACATCGGCCTGCTCACCCTGAACGAGCCGGGCACACTCAATGCCCTGACCGAGGAAATGGTCAACCAGGCGCAGCAGGCGCTGGCGCAATGGGCCGAGGATTCCCGTATCTGCCTGGTGGTTCTGCAGGGGGCGGGAGACCGGGCGTTTTGTGCCGGAGGCAACATCCGGGCCCTGTACCCGGCACTGACAGGCGATGGCGACAAAGCCGCGCCCGCGCGTTTCTTTGCGGCGGAATACCGTCTCGACTTTACCCTGCACCGGTTCCCCAAGCCGGTGGTGGGCATGGCCGGCGGCATAGTCATGGGCGGGGGCCTGGGCCTGCTGGCGGCCTGCCGTTACCGGTTAATCTACCCGAATGTCACCATGGCAATGCCCGAGATCAGCATCGGTCTATTCCCCGATGTGGGCGCAAGCTGGTTCCTGAACCGCCTCCCGGGACGGCTCGGATTGTTTATGGGTCTGACTGGCGCTCGACTGAATGTCGCCGACGCCTTGCGAGTGGGCCTGGCTGATATGGTGATCGAAGCAGACCAGAGCAGCGCCTTGCTTGAACGGCTACAGGAGGAACGCTGGAGCGGTGAAACCGCCGCCGACGACAACCGCCTGTTCCGCCTGCTGAACCAGCTGGAAGCGCTGGATTACCGCACGCTGGCTCCGGGGCACCTGGAACAGCACGAACAGACCATCGCACGCCTGAGTGCAGGCGATGAGCTACCGGCCATCGTTGAAAAACTGGGGAATTCGGAGAGTACCGACCCCTGGTGGCAGGCGTGCATCCATACCCTGAAGACCGGCTGCCCGGTCACCGCCTGGCTGATCTGGCACCAGATACAGAAAGGCCAGCAGATGTCGTTGAAAGATGTGTTCCGTATGGAGCTGGCCATGGCCGAAGAGTGCACCCGGAGACCCGATCTGGCCGAGGGCATTCGCGCCCTGCTGGTAGACAAGGACCGCTCCCCAGAGTGGTCTTACGCCTCGGTTGCCGAAGTGCCGCAAGAGGTGGTTGAACGGCATTTTCAGCCGGTGTGGGATGACACGACCGACCCAATGATGCTGGACAGCCTCTGAATCAGCGGGCGGCGCCCGCCTGCACCAGCAGCATTTCAAGATCCTGATTGTTGCTGGCGCGGGCAAGATCCAGAGCGGTGGTGCCATCAGCACGGCGATAGTGCACATCGGCACCGGCCGCCAGAAGCATTTCGGCGGTCAGAAGGTCACCACTGGCCACCACTTTCATCAACAGGGATTCGCCACCCTGGCTGACGTTCACATTGGCGCCCGCCGCCAGCAGGGCTCTTACCACCGCAAGGTGGCCGTTTTCAGCGGCCTGGATAACCGCAGTGTAGCCGTCGGCATTGCGGGCATTCACGTCTGCGCCAGCAGCCAGTAACAACCGGACAATACGGCGATTGCCGTTGGTGGCCGCTACCATGAGTGGGGATTGCTCTGCTCCGGCCCGGGCATCCGGGCTTACCCCGCTGGACAGCAGCTCCAGTACCGCCCGATCCTCATTGGCGCGCACCGCGGCCATCAGTTCCTCCGGATTGGCACCGGCCTCTTCGGTTTCAGGTGCTGACCCGGTAGTGCTACATCCGGCCAGCAGCGCCAGTGCCAGGAAAAATACCAGGTGGAAATAGCTACTCGCGTCCCTGCCCATGTCGGAAATCTCTTGTTTGCGTTTTGCAGCTATTCTGATCAGGCAGTCACCGGAATTAAATCGAACCGGTCACAACTCCGCCTCGTTTTGCAGAAGTTCACGAGCCAGCAATCGCAGTTGCGTTTCTGCGTCTCGCTGGCCCCGGCAAAGCCCGGCCTCCTGCAACTGTGCCCAGGACCAGCCCTGTAATACGGCACGACACCAGAGCATTGCCTCCGGATGGCTTTGAATTCGTTGAGGCATACCCTTGCAGACAGAAAGCCCCTGCAAGACCGGCAAAGTGAATTCAAATCCGCGAAAGCCATACGCAAAGTGGGTCAGATCCCGCCGATCATCGTCGTCTAGCCATACCGGTGAGGGCAAAGCTTCGGAGACGGCCAACAACAGCTCATGGTCCAGCTGAGGCCAATGGCGGGGCACCAGAGCTAGCCAGTGTCTGGCGAAACGGGTGCTGAGCTGTTGCTGAAGTTGCAGCCCCGGCTCAGAGGTGCCCTTCAACATTTGCAGCGGAAACTCTCCGGTGGACGCCTCCTGGCTCAGACCCATACGCACGATGCGCAGGCCACATCGGTGCCAGAACGCCAACAAACCCGGTTCGCCGCCAAAGCTGGTACCCAATGCATCCATTCCATCCTGAACACAGGCCTCATGGGCAGCCGCCACCAACCGTTGGCCGACCCCAAGCCTGCGTGCCGATTCCGCCACCGCTACGCGGACCACTCGAAGGGTTTTCAGGGTAGCAGCGGCGGGGGCGCCGCCATGATTGGCCAGTGACTGGGCCAGCATATGGCCCCTGAGCCGCCGTTTTCCAGCGACCACCTCTTCAGCCAGATCAGGAGCCAGGCCACCTTCAGTGGATGCCCAGAGCAAGCCAATGGTCCGCCCCTCTACGCTGGCCCGCCAGGTCATCGCGGCGGGGTCATCCAGCCATTGCCGAAGATCGGCGGGCGTGGTCCGGTAATGGGCATTGACCAGCAGACCAAAGGCCTCCGCCAGGGTCTGTTCGCTGGTCGCGGCAGGTTGCCAGCGTTCAATGCGCACGTCGCCGGCGACGAACGGTTGCGGCTCCGGCGCGTCTGCCGATAACAGATACAGCTGGAAAACCAGTCGCTCCAGCGGGTCACCCTGCGCCCAGCGAATGGGCTCGCGAACGCTGACGGCGCGCCAGTTCGGAGTTTCCTGTTCCAGAATCTGTCGAAAGCGCAAGGCAAAGCCCCGGCCGGTACCTTCATAGCCATGCACCGTACTGGCAAACACCACTCTCGGCCAGCCCAGCAACACGGCTTTCAACCACTGGGCCGGTAAACCCGCCGCTTCATCAACCAAGACCACTTCCGCCTCCGGCCGCTGCGACAGCAACTCCTGTGGCGGCAGAAAGCAAAGTTCATGACCGGACCGGGTGGTCAGATGGGTCGGCGTATCCAGTGCCAGAGCATCACCCAGTGCCTGCCGGGCGTGAGCGAACAGGGTAGCCACGTTATCAGCCGAAGGTGCCGTTACCAGCACCCGTTTCCGGCCTGATTCGAGCAAGCGGGCAGCAGCCATACCAAGGGCCGACGATTTGCCTCGGCCGCGATCGGCAGTAATCACCAGCGGCCGTCGGCGGCGGCCCTGGCCAGTGCGCACAATGTCGGCAACCAGAGCCTGCTGCTCGGCCGTCTGCCCGGGTTGAAAGCCCGCCCTGCCCGGTTCCGGCCGGCTAAGATCAGGCACGCTGGCATCTTCCGCCACAAGCCTAATGACATCGGGATCTTCGGCCAGTATCGCCGCCAACCGGGCAGCAAAGGGATGAGCTATCGTCCGATCCAGCCCGGTTCGGCCATAGTCCGGATCGTCAAAGTCCGACCACTGCGCCAGCGGGGGCATCAACCAGAACAGCAATCCACCGGCCCGTAATGTGCCGGAAAGTGCCGCAAACGCGTCCGGAGACGTTCCCTCCCAGCCATCCCAGACCAGAACTGGCAACTCCTGTCCCAGTACGCGCCGGTAATCTTTGGCACGGATATGGCCAAGCCCAGCCATGATCGCATCCTGTTCACGACCGACCCATAGCCCCTGCGCGGCCGACAATTCCGGCAAGAGCCCGGCTACCCGGGCGATCGCAGCCTGCCGATCACCCTCAACCAATACCAGCCGGCGATGGCCGCGAGCTGCCAGGATTTGCTGGAACGCGCGCCAGCCTGAGGCGATTGTCTCGGTTTTATCATTCACGTCAATTCAGACCTGCTGGCCATAAGAAGGTATTTGCGCCTGAGCTATGCCGGGATTATGCGGCAGCGCTATCCGCACTACCAGTTGGCCAGTACAATAGCGACTATGCCGAGCGAAACCCAAGCCCCCGACCACCTGTCCTTACCGGATTACCTGACCGACGAGCAGCGCGCCATCATCACCTCCGGCTACGAGCACGCGGTGATAACCGCCGTCGCGGGCAGTGGCAAAACCTCCACGCTGGCCTGGCGCATCCGCTACCTGCTGGCCCAGGGCCACGATCCGGACCGGATGCTGGTGCTGATGTTCAACCGCAGCGCCAAGGTGGACTTTGAGCGCAAGTTACAGTCCGTCTGCAGTCAGAGCGGGCTGGCTCTGCCGGAAATCCGCACCTACCACGCCATGGGCCTTCGGCTGTATCGTCGGTTCGTCCGCGAAGGCTATCTGCCGGGCTTTTCGGAAAAGATCCTGACCGAACAGGAGATCGGCTTCCAGGCCTGGCTGCTGACCCGGCGGCTGGCACCGGAGGAACTGGCCGATGAAATCCGCCGCAACAAGAAGGATTTTGTCGAAACCGCCACCGGCTTTATCGACCGCGTCAAAACCGGGCTGGCACCCGCGGAGGTGGTATTCGAGGAGCTGGGCTACTCCGACAAACACCGCTACCTGATCGACCTGTTCCATTCCTTCGAGCAGTGGCGTAAAAGCGAAAGCCGTATCAGCTACGCCGACATGCTGTATGAGCCGGTGATGGCCATCCATCAGAACCCGCCATTGCAGCGCCTGGTGGGTAACAAAATGGATCTGATCCTGGTGGACGAGTACCAGGACACCAACGAGATCCAGCACCTGCTTCTGCGTTATGTGGCCGGTGACCGCGCCCGGGTAACCGTGGTCGGCGACCCGGACCAGACTATCTACGAATTCCGTGGTGCCCGGCCCGAGTTCATTCTGCGCAAGTTCAGTGATGAGTTTGAAAGCCCGCTTGAGCAGACCCTCAGCTACACCTTCCGTTACGGCCACCGGGTGGCACTGCTGGCCAACCATCTGATCTGCCACAACACCGGCCGCCGGGATGTGATGTGCCATTCCCACCCGGGCACCCCCGACACCGAAATCCATCTGCATCAGGCCGAAAACGATGGCAACCAGGTGCTTTCTATCCTGCAGGGACTCGCGCCGGAACAACAGAGCCAGAGCGCCATCCTGTTCCGGGTCTGGAGCCAGAGCGTGCCGATTGAACTGAAACTGCTGGCACGCCAGATTCCCTACCGGATCGACACCGGTAAGGGCGCGCTGTTCAGCCGCGAGGTTCAGGCGGTGCAGGCCCTGCTGCTAGTGGTTACCCGTCGGCTCGACAAGCTGGCAGAAAATGACCGACTGGACATTGCCCGCCAGATTCTGAGGTTCCCCCACGTAGGCCTGAAAGAACCGGAACTGGAAAACCTGGCCCGGTTCCTGGCGGCGTTCGACACCGGCTGGCACGAACGGCTGCTCAGTCTGGATTTCGACGCCCTGGCGCCCATGGCGGCCAGAAAGCTGAAAAGACTCGGTGAAGTCCTGCAGCAACTCGACCGCTATCAGGGGCTGGTAGCTGGCCTGATCACCGTCTATGCCGAGCACATGGATCTCTATGAGGGTATTCGCAGTCTCGCACTGACCCATGACAGTGCCGAGGAGCGGATTGATACCATTCAGGGGTTTCGCGACTACCTGAAAAGCCTGGAAGTCAATGCCGACGGGGCCCTGGACCATCTCAGTCTGCTGAAGCAACAGGCCAGCGAACATCGGGACGAGGGTGTCCTGCTGTCCACCATCCACCGAACCAAGGGACTGGAATGGCCCGTGGTAATCATTCCCGGCCTGCAGGAGAAATATCTGCCCTACAGCCCTCGTCCCCAGGACGATGCCCGGGCCCTGCTGGAAAGCGAGCGCAGGCTGCTCTACGTGGGCATGACCCGCACCCGCCACCATCTGCACCTGATCACCCGGCCCACCCCGGCCAGCCCGCACCTGGCGGGCGAACAAGGTCCCAGTCGATTCGTTTCCGAACTGTGCTTTGGATTAGCTCAGGAACTTGGCTCCGCGCTGGATACCGGTCCTGCACCGAAAGACCAGCCCCTGAAGCTGGACAACCCGTTAACCCCCGTGAGTCTGCGATACGCTGAACGCGAGGGTGTTCAGCTGGAAAGCGAAGGAACGGTCAGCCAAAACACGGCGGAACCAGTGTGGCATCAACAGCGTCTGACCCATGCGATCTTTGGCACGGGCGAGGTTATCTCAGAAGATGAAAGCTCGTTCGAGGTCCGGTTTGGCAATGGCGACACCCTGAATTTCAGTAAAAAAAGCGCGCACCTGTATTTCACGCCAGCGGGTGATTGATCTGTCGCCTGTGAAGGCTGCGTACAAATGCGAAGACGTCGAGAGATGCCAAATTTTGTGTTTTATGGCTTACTGGCCTAGATTTTCAGTAACGTGGTGTTTTACCGGAGTTTATCCGTCTTCAACGGAGACAGCTTCAGGACATAATAATCAGACAGGAGGTTCTGCATGAAACTCATGCGCCCGGTCGCTCTGGCCGCCCTTGCAACATCCCTTACGACGCCAGCCCTGGCGGAACGCCAGGAAACCATCTACATCAACCCGTTTGCCGGCTTCCAGCTCTTCGACGATAAACGGGACCTGAGTGAAACCGGCACCTTCGGTGTAGGTGTTGAGTACCGTTTCCGCCCTCACTGGTCAGTTGAAGCCGTGTACTCACGGGCCGATGCCGACCGCAAATATGTGTCTGGCGAATCCGATTTCGACGAAGTCCGGGTAGACGGCACCTATTACTTCGCCGGCCCGGAAGCTGCCTGGAATCCCTACGTGTCTCTGGGGGCGGGCCATGCCGATTTCGGGCTGGGAGACTCCATTTCCTACCGCTCGGCAGGTACTGACCACGATGAAACCCGTGTCAATGTGGGTACCGGCTTCCGCTACAACGTCAGTGATGGCATTTCTATTCGTGGCGATCTGCGGGAATTCCATGGCATTGATGAAAGCACCTTCGACACCATGGTCTCGCTCGGCTTGAGCTGGGCCTTTACCCGCACGGTTTCTGCCCCGGCCCCGAAAGCCCCGGCCGATGCCGACAACGACGGCGTGCCCGATAATCGCGACCAGTGCCCGGGCACACCGGCCGGGGCCAGCGTCGACAGCCGCGGCTGCGAGCTGGACAGCGACAATGACGGCGTGGCGGACAGCCGCGACCAGTGTCCCAACACCCCAGCCGGGGCCGAGGTTAACAGTCGCGGCTGTGAGCTCGACAGCGACAACGATGGTGTGGTGAACAGCCAGGATCAATGCCCGGACACCACCGCGGGCGCCACGGTGGATGAAACCGGCTGTGAGGGCATTACTGAAACGGTGGAAACCATTGAACTGCGGGTTCAGTTCCCCACCAACAGCTCTGTTATCGACAACGCCTATGACAACGAAATTCGTCGCGTCGCCGATTTCATGGAGGAATACCCGGAAACCACCGTTGAGATCGCTGGCCATACCGACAGCGCCGGTGAAGCGGGCTATAACCAGTTTCTGTCCCAGCGCCGGGCAGAAGCGGTTGCCGGTCGACTGACCGGGCCTCTGGGTGTCGATCCGGACCGTGTCAGCGCGGTGGGCTATGGTGAAGCCGAGCCTGTTGCCACCAATGATACGCCGGCTGGCCGTGCCCAGAACCGTCGTGTTGAGGCACGCATCCAGGTTCGCCGTTAAGGCAATCCGGGCAACCTCGGTAAGGCGCCTTCGGGCGCCTTTCTTTTTGATTCCGCAGTCAGAAAGCGCTCAGGCTTTCAACCGCCCTCACGTTCCGCATCCAGTAGCAGGTTTCTTGGCGTCAGCTGACGATCACAGAAGGTGCCCAGTCGAACCCGGTAACCCTGTTCTTCCAGAAACACGGCGTAGTCCAGGACCAGCCAGAGCTCCAGGGGCCGCCGGAAAAGATGGCGCAGCAGTTCATGCCGGCGCACCTGACGATATCGTGCCTCACCGCGTGCCAGCCACTCTGCCCAGTCAACATCGGCGGGCAGAGTCAGTTGTTTCTTTGCCGCCGCCCAGCGACAGAAGTCCTCGAAACGGCCATTATTGAGCCCGGCCGGGTGCGACGGCACCGGCAGGTAGTGCCCGTTACCGGTCAGCTCCCGTTGCAGCGGATCGAACCCCAGGCGCCAGGTACTGATGCGTGTGGTTTGCTCGCGCACCCGCTCCGGTGCCGTGACCGTCTCCTGAACCGCCAGCCTCAGATCGTTGCGGTCTACCGACAAACACTCGCCATACTCCCGGGTTTGCCGGGCCTGAAGCTGATACCGCTCATCCCCGGTCAGGTGGTAGCAGCAAGGTGAGAGACTGAGCCGGGGCAAACGCGCCTGGGCACCGGATTGCATCAGCCGGCGGTGCAGATCACCACAGGCGTGCAGCGCCACCCCATGGTGGCACTCAGGCAGTTTAAGCCCATCGACCATCACATCCTGATGAGACAAGCGAACCGGGTCGCCATAGTGCTCGGCCAGGCGGTTGCCATCGGTCACCAGTTCCGGATTCCATTCAAATCCGGTTACTTCCATCGCCCCCCGCCGGGCCAGGGTCCGGCCCAGGTGACCCTTGCCACAACACCAGTCCAGTACCGGATAGCCCAAGGGTGAAATTGCAGCGGCGAATGCGCCGGCCTGCTGTCGTTTTCGGCCAGGCATATCAACGGCGGCCACCTCCGCCAGTTCCGCCTGCCGGCCCTCGGCCTCGGTCGCCAGACGGGGTAAATCAAGCAGATCCCGGTACCGGGCCAGCGCCGGGACATGCCCGGCTAACAACGAGGACAGTTCCGGGAGCCGCTCCTCCCAGTCCTGACAGTCCTCCTCAGGAAGCGCCTCCAGCCAGCGCGCCAGGTCCGGATGCGCGTCGCGCCAGGCGGGGGCAGGTTCCATGAACGGGATGGGGCGCCAGAGTGGCTCCAGTTCCCGCAGCCAGTCATTCAAAGACTGCCAGCGCTGGTAAAAACAACCCGAGGCTTGGTGTAAACTCGCCGCCGGAGGTAATGTCATGAAACTGGCCTTTGTACTGGTTGAACCGAAAGTCCCGGAAAATGTCGGCGCCGCTGCGCGGGCCCTGTGCGATCTGCTTACCGGCTTTCCGATGGCGGTCAGCTATCCGTCCCTGAATCTGTCCCAGGCGGTCATGCTGTATGCCTGGGAGCTGTCCGGACTGGCGCGCCAGAGTAACAGCACGCCCGAGGTCGCCTCGGATGCCAGCCTCGGCGCCTTGCGACAACGCCTGGAAACACTGTTACCGGCGCTGGAGGCACCGGCCGACAGCAAGCTGTCGCAGTGGGTATTCCAGCGCCTGCCCATGCTTTCCGAACGGGACGTCGGCTTTGCTCACACCCTGTGCGGCAACCTCGAGCGCAAACTCTGAGCCTATTCCTGGAACCTTCCGGGCCGGAAGGCATCCAGTGGCACCGCCGGCTCCTCACCGTCGATGACCTGGGCAATCACCGAGGCGCTGCCCGCCGACAGGGTCCAGCCGAAGGTGCCATGGCCGGTATTCAAGAACAGGTTCCGGCGGGGTCCGCGACCAATAATGGCGGGGCCATCCGGAGTCATGGGGCGGAAACCGGTCCAGGTTTCGGCAGCCTCAAGATCCGCGCAGCCGGGAAAGCGTGAACGCACGGATTTCTTGATGGTGGCGATGCGCGCCTCGGGAATGTCGCGATTGAAGTCCGCCAATTCGACAAAGCCCGTGGCCCGGAGCCGGTTACCCAACCGGGTAGACACCACCTTCAGGTTATCGTCGTGGATCGTGCTGGCCGGGGCCTTGTCCGGATCACTCAGGGGCACCGTCAAGCTGTAACCCTTGACCGGGTAGATCGGGAGGTCCAGCCCGAGGGGCCGAACCAGCTGCGGTGACCAGCATCCGGCGCAAATCACTACCGCGTCGGCTTCCAGGGTGGCTAACTCGCCGCCGCGGGCTCGATACTCGATCCCGTTCACCTTCTCGTCATCAAACAACAGCCGCTCAACCTCGACACCATAATGGAAGGTTACCCCTTGCTGTTCACACACCTGCGCCAGTGCCCGGGAGAACAGGTGACAGTCGCCAGTGCCGTCTGTGTCATAGCTGATGGCTCCATAGAGGGGCCCGTCTCCGGTCATACCCGGCTCTGTGGCTCGCACCTGCTCGGGCGTGAGCAGCTGCGAGGCGATGCCCAGCTCATTCAGCAGGTCGTGGATCTCACGATAACCGTCCATGGCCTCAGGGCTGCTGGCCAGGTGCAGAAGGCCCTTGTGGTCGCCATCAAAGTTCAGGTCATGCTCCTGTTCCAGAGCCAGAAATCGCTCCCGACTGTGGACACCCAGGCGCAGCATGGCCCGTTTGTTGAGGCCAAACAGACCCGGGCTCCAGGCGTAGCGCAGGGTGGCAAACATAAACTTGATGGCATCCACCGAAGGCGGCACTCGCAGCTTGAGTGGGCCGTCGGTTTTAAACAGCCAGGGCAGTGCCTTGAAGACCATGGAGGGATCAGCCCAAGGGTAAACCACGCCGTAAGACCGCTGGGCGGCGTTGCCTTTGCTGGTCTCGTTACCGGCAAGGTCGTGTCGCTCCAGCAGGGTTACCTGATGCCCCCGGCGAATCAGTTCCCTGGCGGTAGTAACACCGACCACACCACCCCCTACCACTGCGATGTGCATATTGCCTCCATTAGCTGACGCCATTCGCTGCCAGCAGCTGACGATAGTCTTCCAGTACATCCGGATGTTCCGCCGGGTAGTCCGGCGCAAGCTGTTTCAGCACCCCGGCCAGCAAGGCCGCCACAATCGCCCGGGCCTGGGGTTTGCGGTCGCCGGGCACAATGAACCAGGGCGCTTCCTCGGTGTGGGTCTGGGCCAGGGCTTCCTCGGCGAAGGCCTGATAACGGGCGCGCTGCTTCCAGCCCTCGATGTCCGAGCGGTCAAACTTCCAGCGCTTCCTGGGCTTATCCAGGCGTTTGAGCAATCGCTGTTTATGCTCATCCTCGGAGAGATTGAGCCAGATTTTTACGACACAGGTGCCTTCGCTGACCAGGTGACGCTCAAAATGTCGTATTGCCTCGAACCGGGCCGGCCAGTGATAGGTGCTGGCATCTCGCACGGGCCATACTCGCTCGCCGATGACGGCCTCGTGATGACTGCGGTTGAAGGCCACCATCTGGCCATAGGCGGGGAGATAGGGTGTCACCCGCCAGAGAAAATCATGAGCAGCTTCCGATGCATTGGGTCGCCCGAATGACCAGGCGTGAAAGCCGGCCGGATCAGCGTAGGTGGCCAGCGTCCGGATCAGGCTGTCCTTGCCGCTGGTGTCCGGGCCATGGATGACGACCAGCAATGCCTGCTTACGATTGGCCCACAACCGCCGCTGGTACTCTCCGATCTCCTCCAGACTCGCTTCAAGCGCAGGCAACTTGTCGTCGCCCTCATACAGCGAGGGATAACCTTCGAGAGCCGGTTGGTCAGGATTCAAGAACCAGGAACGGGCAAACGCCGTATATTTCATCAAGGAAACTCCCTATCGCCCCGTTGCAGGTCAATAATCGTACAAAGTGATACACTTACGTGATCAGATTCTCAGAATAGCATCCATACACCGCCCCTGATGGAGTCTAGTACCCTGGCATGAGCAAGAAACGTCGTGAGATTCCCGTATTTGATCATCCGATCATCGAGACCCACTGCCATCTGGACTACCTGAAAGACCGGCCGTTGTCCGATACTCTGGAGCAAAGCCAGCGGGTCAACATCGAAAAGGTGATCACCATTGCGGTGTCGCCAGATAACCTGGCCGCCGTGCGCGAACTGGCGGGTTCCGCTGACTGGGTGTTTGGCACCCAGGGCATTCATCCCCATGAAGCGGAAACCTATACGGATGAGGTGGAAGCGGAAATCCGCCAGCATGCCACCGACGACAAGATCGTGGCCGTGGGCGAGATCGGGCTGGATTATTTCTACGACAATGCCGATCGCTCCGTGCAACGAGAGGTGTTTCGCCGGCAGCTACAGATTGCCTGCGACAGCGACCGTCCGGTGGTGATTCACAGCCGCGACGCCGACGACGATACCATAGCCATTCTGAAAGAGTTCGAGCATTCTCTTGAGCGCCGGGGGGTTATTCACAGCTTCACCTCCGGGCCCGGGCTGGCACAATACGCCATCGACCAGGGCTGGTGCCTGGGCTTCAACGGCATCACCACTTTCAACAAGGCCGAGAACGTGCGTGATATCGTACGCATGACGCCCATCGAGCAGATCCTGCTGGAAACCGATGCCCCGTTCCTGACACCCGTGCCCTATCGCGGCCGTGAAAACGCACCGTTTTACCTGCCGTTCGTGGCCGAGAAAATTGCCGACGTTAAGGAGTTGCCGATGGATCAGGTATTAAGTCAGACCTATCAAAACAGCCTGAGAACGTTTTTCCCCCATCAATGATCAAGCGCATTCCTGTCTCCGCCCTGAAGGTCGGCATGTACATCACCGACCTGAACAACGACTGGATCCCCCATAACACCCAGCGCAAGCAAGGGGTGATCAAGCGGGAAGAGACCATTGAAAAAATCCGCAAGATGGGCGTGCAATATATCTACATTGATGTCACCCGTGGCGCCGACTGCCAGGATTCCGAGCCGGCGGCGCATGTGGATCAGCGCAATGAAACGGCCCTGCAGAACGCCGGAGCCCTGAAGCCGGGATACACCCCGAAGGCCCCTCTGGCAGAAGAAATAGTTATTGCTCAACAGGTGCACAGCCAGGCCCAAAGCCTGGTGGGCAGTTTCATGAACAACGTCAAGATTGGTGGTGCAATTGATGTGGCCCCGATCCACCAGCTTGCAGACGAGCTGCAAAATTCGGTACTACGCAATGCCAATGCCCTGAGCTGCCTGGGACGGATCCGCGAGAAAGACAATTACCTGTTAGAACACTCGGTCAACCTGAGCGTATTGATGTCACTGTTCGGACATTACCGGAAACTCTCCCAGGATGTTCTGCACCAGACCATCGTAGGCGCTTTGTTGCACGACATCGGAAAAATTCTTACGCCCGATGAGGTTCTGCACAAACCTGGCCGACTGACGGCGGAAGAGTTCGAGGTCATGAAGCTGCACGCCCGCCATTCCCGTGACATTCTTGCCAGCACCGAAGGCATCGGGGAGATCACCGTGATAACCGCCGCCCAACATCATGAGAAACTGGACGGCAGCGGCTATCCAGAAGGTCTCAAAGGCGACGAAATCACCGAGTACGGACGCATGGTTGCCATCACGGATGTTTACGATGCTATCACTGCTGACCGGGTTTACCACAAAGGCCTGACGCCGACTCAAGGGCTGAAGAAACTGCTGGAGTGGTCCGGGGATCATCTGGATCCGACGCTGGTGAAACAGTTTATCCGTTGCGTTGGGCTGTACCCGATAGGTTCATTGGTCTTACTTGAAAGCGGCAAGCTGGGCGTGGTCATCGAAACGAATGAATCTGACCAGAGATTGCCAGTGGTGCGCGTTATGTACAATACGAAGTTCCGAATGCCTGTAACCGTGCATACCATCGATCTGTCTCGCCCCGGCAACCAGGACCGGATCGTTCGGGCGGTCGATCCAGACGACTACAAGCTCGATATCCGAAAGTTTCTGGTCTGACACTCTGAAAGCTACCCGGGCTCTGCTAGGCTTGTGTTAAAGCCCCATCCATAAAAAAGATAACCCATCATGCTGTCATCGGTTTTCCAGGTTCTGGGCGGTCTGGCCCTGTTTCTCCTGGCCATGGAGATGATGACCAATGGTCTGAAAAACGCCGCCGGCCATCATCTGCGCCATATGTTGGGGCACTGGACCAGAACGCCTCTGCGGGCACTATTCGCCGGCTTTGTTATTACCGGTATCGTGCAGCATTCCGGGGCGGTGACCGTGGCAACCATTGGGTTTGTGAATGCCGGCCTGATGACTCTGGCCCAGTCCCTGGGCGTTGTTTTCGGTTCCAACATCGGTACCACCATGACCGGCTGGCTGGTCAGCCTGATTGGCTTCGGCTTCAAGATCGAAGCCATGGCGCTGCCACTGCTGGCCGCCGGGGTGGGCTTCAAACTGGTCAGCCGCAACCCGAGAAACCAGTTTCTGGGGGAAGCTCTGGCAGGCTTTGCCTTGTTTTTCCTGGGGTTGTCGATTCTCAAAACCGCGCTCGAGTCGTCGGCTCTCGGCTTCCAGAACGGCCACCTGATCAACGCCGATTATGGCCTGCCGGCCTTCATGCTGATTGGCCTGCTGGCCACGGTTCTTACCCAGTCCTCCAGCGCAGCCCTGGCCATCGTACTCACCGCTGCAGCTGGCGGCCTGATCCCGCTCGAGAATGCCGCCGCGGCCGTGATTGGTGCCAATCTGGGCTCAACCTCGACCGCCGCACTGTCGGCCCTGAAAGCCACGGCAAACGCCCGCCGGCTGGCCACCGGCCATATCCTGTTCAACCTGGTCACCGGCGTCATCGCCCTGCTGGTGCTGCCGGCCATGCTCTGGCTGGTGAATACCCTGACCAACCTGTTGGATCTGGAAGCCAACCCGGCGGTTTCGCTGGCCTTATTCCATACGTTGTTCAACGTTCTGGGTGCCGCCATCATGCTGCCCTTCACCCAACCGTTTGCCCGTTTTCTCGGCCGGCTGTTTCGCAGCAAGGAAGAGGACAACGCCGAACCCCGCTATCTCGATGACACTCTGGTGACGACACCGGAACTGGCCATCGGCGCCGTAGATCAGGAGATGAAGCGGTTGATTGGTCACAGTCGGGGTTTGCTGCGGGTATGCCTGGACCGGGAAAGCCTGGAGGAATCCGATGTGCGCCCGAAGGCCGATGCCGTGCGAAACCTGAACCTGGCCATCACCGACTACATCGGGCGCCTGAGAGCCGAGAAAATGCATCCGTCGGTGGTAGATGCCCTGACGCTGAGCATTCGCACCTGTCGTTACCTGGCTGAAGCCACCGAGCTGACCCTGCATCTGGTTCGACTTCGGGCGCTGGCCCGGCGCACGGATTTCGAGACGCTGGAGTCGGTTTTCAACCGCTATTTTGAGGTTATTCGGGCGCTGGTGGCCTCAGAAACGCCCGTACCGGAGCAGCTACAGGAAGCCGAAACCGTCTACCATCAGCTGAAAGCAGCCACCCTGCAGAAGATGATCCGGCGGGAATTCAGTTCCAGCCTGGGGGCTCAGGTTCTGGATGAGCTCAGCGCCGTGCGCCGGCTCACCGATCAGTGGAGCAAGGCGCTGTATTGGCAGGACGGCGTGGGGCTACTCAACCAAAGCCATGATCAGGCATCGGCATCCTGAAAACAGTAATAGCGGTTCTTGCCTTCACGCTTGGCCCGATACATGGCCTGGTCAGCCTGGCGAAGCAGCTGATCTCCGTCTATTTCCTCGCCTTGAGGGTACAGGGTGTACCCCATACTCGCAGACACTTCAACGCTGTGATTGGCCACCCAGACCGGTTCGGCAATGACCGTTAGCAAACGCGAGAGCAGTATATCCAGAGTAACCGCGTCCGGGACATTGACGATGATGGCGGCAAACTCATCGCCGCCCAATCGTGCCAGACTGTCCTCCTCCCGGAGGGTGGCACGCATGCGCCGGGCCACTTCCACCAGCAAGCCATCACCGGCATCGTGACCAAAGGCATCATTCACCGGTTTGAACTGGTCCAGATCGATGTAGACAACCGCCAACCGGTAATTCTGCCGACGGGCCTGGGCCATGGACTGGTGCAGACGATCCGAGAACAGTACCCGGTTCGGTAAATTGGTCAGGGCGTCGTAGTGGGCCATGATCCGAAGCTGCTTCTCAATCTCTTTCTGCCTTGTGATGTCACTGAAGACACCCACAAAGTGAGACAGGTCGCCCTGCTCGTCCAGCACACTGCTCAGACTCAGGTTCAAGACAATGGCCTGGCCGTCCTGGTGCCGGGCTGCAAACTCTCCGCTCCACACTCCATGCCTGCTGGCGGCCACCAGTATGGCACTGCCCTCATCTACCGGCATGGGCGGCAGGCTGCCAATGGCAGACTTGTGATCCCGCCCGGTGATCTGGGTGTAGGCCTCGTTGATGTCCATCACCACGCCGTGGGCATCGGTGATAAAAATCGCTTCCCGGGCATTCTTGAACACCCTTAACGCCAATCGCTGCTGCTCCTCGGCCTGCTTTCTGCGCGTGATGTCATGCCAGGAACAGAGTACCGAAGGGATGTCGCTGCCGTGTTCATAAACCGGGGCCAGGGTCATGGCCACCCACACCCGCTCTCCGTTCGAACGCACAAACAGCCATTCCGTCTGGGACACTTCTCCGGCCGTCACCCGGGTAAAGAGCGCCTCGGATTTCTGTGACGACGGAGCTCCATCCGGCTGGCTATGGGGTGAGAAGGCCGCCAGGGACTTGCCCAACAACGAAGCTTCGGAGGTATAGCCAACCAGATCCACGGCCGCCCGGTTGCAGTCCACCAGTTCACCATTGCGAATCATCAGCATCGGCTGGGGCCAACTGGCAATCAGTGTACGCAGCCTGCGCTCTTCAGAGGCCAGCTGCTTTTTCTTGCGGCCGAGCCAGAGACTGGTAATCACCAGCAGTACAAACAGCACAGCAACGGTAATCACCCAGTTACGGTATTGGTGGAGTACGTCGACCCAGGTTACCCTCGGCACCTGATCGTACGGCGGCATCCGCAGGCTTCGGGTCAGCATTTCGACCGACTGGTAATCTGCAGGCGGCGAAAACCCGGCCAGACCGGCCGCCTGCGCCGCCGCATGCTCTGGCTCCAGAGCAAACAGGGCGGAAGCAACCCGGCGTACCGTCCTGCTGTCGACATGGGGCAGAGAAACCAGAGGCCACTCCGGGTACAGCCGGGTGGACAGAACAAACGGATAGCCTCGAAGCTGCTGCGGATTGATGATTTTCAGCTCATCTGCAAGGTTCGGGTTCTCGCTCAGCAGTTCTTCATAGATGCCGGTGCGGATGAATCCGACATCGGTATCGCCCGCCAGCACCGAGCGGATCACCCGGTCGTGATTACCCAGAAACACCATCCGGTTATGGCGCCGAACATCCACGTCCACGCTGGCCAATTCCAGCGCCTGGGCCTGATAGCCACCCAGATAGGTCAGCCCTGGCGTGGCAATACTCTTTTTCTCCAGATCCTGCAGGCGGTTGATATCGTCCCGTTCAGCACGGGTAATGATCACGCCACCAATACTGCCCGTGGTTTTGCCCTGCCAGCTACGGCGCAGGGTTGCGAGGGCTCCGGTCAGACTGCGTTCACTGCGAATAACCAGAAAATGGCTGGGATTGGTGAGGAAGAAATCGATCTGGTTGGCCGCCAGGGCACGGTTCATATCATCCTGATTGAAAACCTTCAGGTTCACTGCCATGCCGGTTTCCAGGGTCAGGTAGTCGGCCAGCGGCTGATAACGTTCGTTGATCACGTTATCAGGCCGGTAGCCAAAAATGCCGAGCGTGACCGAGTCGCTGGCTGCCAACTGCGCCGGTACATTGGCAGCAACCACCAACAGCCAAACCAGGCAGCGGTATATCACCCCCTTCATCATGGCAAGCTCCGAGGCAGGAAAGCCGGCTCGGTCAGATGCTCATAGTGCAGGGGCGCATCTATCAGCCCCTCACGAACCATAATACTTGCCAGCGTCTTCGCCACCACTTCCAGCCGGCCATTGTGGGTAAGGTAGCGATGGTTGGCAGACAGTTCCGGTAACATCACCGTCGCCAGAGACTGACGCACCATCTCCGGAGATACCTGCTGGCGCGTAGCAACACGATAGAGCGCATCGTGCGTGTTACGCACCAGATGCTGCAGGCCCAGAAAATGGCCTTTCACCAGATCCCGTACCGAGGCTGGCTGCCGACTGGCCGCAGCATCAGTGACCACCAGAAGATCGAAGATGGTTTCCGGCAGCTGGCTGCTGTCGAAAAGACGCACCGCGCCCTCGTCCTCCAGCCGGGAGGCCTCCGGTTCGTAGCTGATGGAAGCGTCGATATCACCACGCTGCCAGGCCCCGATATGTTCGTGGACCGGTAAATCCACGACCGATATGTTGTTACTGGTCAAGCCCGCGCGCTCAAGCACAGAAAACAACATGATGCCGGACACGCCACCGAGCTCCACCGCGACCCGGCGGCCCTGCAAATCCGAGAGGCTGGTAATTGCAGGCCGCACCAGAAGCACGTCCGCGCCCACGGAAACGTTAGTGACGGCAACGGCCTTTACGGGCACCCCGGCGGCAAGAACCCTGAGGGTTTCATCCAGAGTCAGGGCTGCGGCGTCCAGATTGCCGGAGACCAGTCCGCTGATGGAATCACTGGCCGCCTGGCCTTTCACCAACTGCACTGTCTCCGGCAGCCAGCCGAATTCTTCTGCCAGGTACAGGGGTTCGTAACCAATCCAGGGGTGGATGCCGGTTCTCAGAGGATCTCGCCGGGAGCAACCACTCATTCCCGCAGCAACAGCGGCAGCTATCGTCAGGTGCAGAAAGTGACGGCGGTGCATCCAGAAGCTCCGGGACAGAGGTGGGTAGTCTTTGCATACTAATCCGTAGCCACTATAACCGTAAATCTGACCAAAGCATTGCACCGGGTCAAATTGAGCAAAATCAACCTATCCCAGCGACAGAAAAACCCCCATCAGCACCGGCGAAAGGAAGGACAGCAGAAAGCCGGAGGCAATGGCCACCGGCACACAGGCCAGACCACCACTACTACGGATGACCGGCAGTGTGAAATCCATGGCGGTGGCTCCGCCGTAGCCGATGGCCATGGCTGGCCGGGCATGGATCACCAGCGGAATCAGGGCCAGAGCAATAATTTCCCGCAGCACATCGTTCAGGAAAGCGACACCGCCCCAGGCGGGTCCCAAGGCATCACCAATGACAATGCCTGAGAGTGAATACCAGCCAAACCCGGAGGCCAGGGCCAAAGACTGATGCCAAGGGATATCCAGTACCGGCACCAGAGCCAGCCCCGCCACCAGGGAGCTAACCACCAGGGCCAGTGCAATCCCCAGCCCCTGGCGGTTCATCAGCAGTTTGCGCAATGACAGGCCGGCATTGCGTAACTGAAGCCCTATAAGGAACAGCAACAACATCAGCGCCCAGGTGGCCACATCGTCCACCATCGGCAGATCCGGGAACAGGAAATACCCGAGCAGAGCACCGACAAGCACGGACAAAAGCGGTTTGAGGCCTGCCAGAAACAGGCGGCCATAACCGGGCCTGGAACCGGTTTCAGCCGCCTCCGTGTGCATGGGCTGCCAACGGTGAAACAGCCACAGGCCCGCCATGTTCGCCACCAGCAAGACCAGCACCAGCCCCGCTACCTGGGCAGCCATGGTACCCAGTTGGCCCAATAGCCCGTCCATCTGTCCCAGCCCCAATCCCAGCAGGGCCAGAATGAAATACACCAGGGCCTCCACCGAATAGTGAATCACGGTCATCAACTGACGATTGGAGAGGGCAATGGCAAAGCCCAGAAATAACGGGGCCAGGATCAGGAGCGCACCGGTCAGCATGAAAACCTCGAACGAATACAGGGATAAAGAGCAGGACAGCTAGGGAGAAAACCGGGGACGTTCAGTGAAGACGCTCACCAGAACGGTCCTGTACCAGCACCCAGGGGGCAATGACGACTGCCCAGAGTTCCGCATTGCGGTCGTACCAGGCGCGCGCGAGGTCAGGCGCCACCTCGCCCACCTGCCCACCGGACATCCAGTGCTCAAACTGGGCTTTGTTGTCCGCCGCCAACTGGGCCGCCACATTCAGCAGGTCCAGCTCTGGCGCCACTCGCACCACCTGGCCCCGGGCATAATAGGTTTGCAGCTCATGCCAGTGAATGCGGGAGGTCTCCAGGTTGAGTTTGGCCTTGATTTCTTCCGGCGACTGGGGGGATGACATGACAACCTCGGTGATCAGTTCATTTGCGGGGCGCCAGACTACCCTAAAACCGATGACGACGCACCCGGTTCAACGCTCCGGGTGGTCGGCCACCAGACGCCGGATATCATCGGCCAGAGTCATGGGATCAAAGGGTTTCGGAATGACACCGATAGCGCCCAGCGATCGGTATTCTTCAATTTCCGAGGGCTGCAAACGAGCGGTCATAAAGATAACCGGAATATTCAGCCCCTCCGGGCGCTGCTGCAGGGCTTTCAGAGTCTGAGGCCCATCCATACCCGGCATCATCACATCCAGTAAAACCAGATCCGGTCCAAATTCCTCAATGCGCGATAAGGCTTCCTGACCAGAGGCACACAGGCAGACGTCGAAGCCGCCCACATCCACCAGTGCCAGCTCAGCCACACTGCGAATGTCCTCATCATCTTCAACGTAAAGCACGCGATCAACTTGTTGGCTCACGAGGACTTTAACTCCTCTGATTGTGTCTCATCCAGGCCCAGCCGTCGCAGTAAACGCTGGCATTCTTCGCCGGCTTTCGCCCCCGCCGCTTCCAGAGAGGCCGCCCGCATCAGCAGCCGGTCTTCACGGGTACAGTCAGAACCAAGCGAATGTACTGCCCCAATCAATTCCCTCAAACCAAGTGGCAGATGCCAATGAATTTTCAGGCGATTACCAAACGGTGCCGACCATTCCCGGAACAGCGCTTCAAACGCGGCCTCCTCCACCTCGCCACCCAGCGCTACGTATTCGTCCAGCACTTTGACCAGGGCCATCTCACCAAGGCGACTGAGCAGACCAGCCTGCTGGAACAGCATCGGCTGCTTTTTGAGCCTCAGCGCCAGAGTCTGTGCAGAGGTCGCAACAGTGATCGCCTGCTCGTAAAACGTGTCAGCCCGTGCACGCAATGGCAGATGCTGGATGTTTCTGGAAACATCCAGTGACAATGCCAACGCCTGGTTCAACGCCATCGTAACCCCGATCGAACTGATCGCGTCCCGGACTGTATCCAGAGGCTCCCCCGTGCGGCGAAACGACGTACTGTTGGCGACATCCAGCAAACGTAATGTCAACGCTGGCTGATCCCGCCACCGTTCCGCAAGCTGCGAAGCGGAAAGCTCGTCCTGGCGTCGGTATAAATCCAGAATCTCGGCGGCATCCAGATCAGACGGCAACTGCGTGATGTTCTCCAGCGCATCGGCCAGATAGCTCGAAATCGCGGGCAACCGGGCAGGGGTATCAGAGAGAAGCTCCGTGAGTCTTTGATGCAGGACACGAACGTCCAGAGGCTTGGTAATATAGCCATTGATGCCGTAATGGGCGGCCTTCAATACGGAGTCCCGATCGGCCCGGGCCGAGACGATCACAACGGGCATGGTCGCATTAGCCGAACGCACCCTGCGAACCAGTTCCAGCCCCGAGCCATCTGGCAGGTTCCAGTCCGCAATAATCAGATCAAAATCGTCATCGTCAACATATCGGAAGGCCTCAGAAAGCCGGCTCGCCACCGTCACCCGCATGCCCGGACGGAGCCCCGCCACTACGGTCTCCAGCAGTTCCGAAAAGAGATCATCGTCTTCAAGCACCAATGCTTTCAAGGCATTCTCCGCAGCGTGATTAACCTACGCGTTATCTGTATACAACGTAACGCCATTGCGGCCGTTTCGTTTCCGCTCATAGAGTGCCTTGTCAGCAGCTTCGATGATTTGATCACCGGCAGAAAAATCATTGATTTTTGCGACCCCTGCACTGAACGTCACGTGGAACACCTCTTCTTCACTGGAAAACTCCAGTTCAGAAAAACTCTCAAGAATACCGGACATCAGTCGCAGGGCTGCTGACGGCTCACAATGCGGCAGTACCACAAGAAATTCTTCACCACCGTAGCGACCGATGGCATCGGATTCCCTCAGCCGGTTGCGCAAAAGATTGGCCAGAGTCCGGATGACGACATCACCCTGTGCATGCCCCCAGGTGTCATTCACCTGCTTGAAATGATCAATGTCGAGCAGTACCGCAACAGAGCTGTAATCGCCCCGGGTGCAACGCTGGCGCTCCCTTTCTACTTCCTGTTTGATCACAGAGTGTTTCAGCAGTCGCGTCAGACTATCGCGGTTCATCAGCTCAGACAGCTGCCGAGCCCGATGACACCGCATCTGCACCGCACGAATCAGGTAGTCTTCCGAAATCGGCTTTACCAGGAACTCATCGGCACCGCCCGACAGTGCACGAAGCTGGCGCTCCGGATCATCTTCGGAAGACAAGTAAACAATCGGCAGGCTCAACCAGCGGGCATGGAAGCGGATCATCCGAGCCAGAATGACGCCAGAATGCGCGCCAAGCTCGATATCCATCAGCAACAACTCAGGCTCGAACGCATAGAGTTCTGACAGCAGCGTCAAAGGGTCCGATACGGCATGAGCCTCAATACCGGCAGACTTGAGCACCAGGCAATAGTGCTCGGCCAGTTCCCGGTCGTCGTCGACGATCATCACGCGGCCTTTGGTGCCGGCGGCCAGTTCCTGAACCAGGGTTTCCAGCCGCTCCACCAGCTCGGGCAAATCCACCGGCGCCGACATGAACGCACGTGCCCCGTGCTGGGCAACGTGATAGCGACGATCGAAGTTTTCAGCCTGTCCGATGCAAACAACCGGCACCGGTGGCTGATAGGCGCCGCGGGGGTGGGCCTCCAACCAACGAGCCACACCTTCAATACTGGCATCGCTGCAGAGCACGGCTGCTGCGTTACAGGGGTCAGCGCTCGAAGCTAGCAGCACGCCTTCCCGGCTCTCTATCGTCTCAACGGAAAACCCGTATTTCTGCAATTCATCCGGCAAAGACGCCAATTGATCCGTGGCGTCAAGAACCACGATCAGCCGAACCTGCATGCCATGGGAGACCAGCTCTTCATCGGCTTGCGCCGATCGCTCCCGCTCCGTGGACAACGGGTTATCCAGATCGGCGATGCCAATCAGGAGTTCAAGCTGGTCGGCGACATTTTCATCAACGGGAAGACAATCGAACTGGGCGTCGGATTCCTCCGCCAAAGCTTCTTGCTCCCGCTTGAGACGTTTTTCGAGCTCTCGCGCAAATTCTCCAAGGGAGGGGAAACCAAACGTGCCCGCAGATCCCGCCAACTTATGCAACCTTTGACTACAGTCGCTGAGGGTCAGCTCATCCACCCGGCCCTCTCGAATCAGGGTCGCGAACCCCGAAAGGTAGGTCAACTCGCCCCTTAAACGCTCGATAAAACGCAGTTTCAGAACGTTCAGGCGATCACTGATGTCGTCTTGCCGTTGGTTATCCAAAAAAACTCCCCGAATCCTGGTTTTTCCGACTCTGGAAATACTCTAAGCTCTATGTAAGCACGTTTTTCCGCTCTCGACCACGCCACTAAGGATTACCGTTGAGATCCCCATCGTTAGGTATACGCGTTACCCTGATTACGATCTCCAGCAGTATTGCGACCATGGCAGCCGTGTTGTTTTTTGCCTACAACGGGCTGGTAAGGGATTTCGAGAACGTTCTGACCCAAAGGCAGCTGCTGGAAACCGACTCGGCTGCGCGCATTGTGGACCAACAGCTTCAGATTCGCCTGGAGGCACTGAAGGCCTTCTCGGCTTTTCTCACGGACGGCGACAACCTGCGCCCTCTGCCTGAGTTGAAAGAGCTTCTCGGGCGCCAGCCCAGTCTTGAACGCTATTTCGAAGGCGGCCTGCTCATTTTTGATGACAAGGGTGTCGCCATTGCAGAGAACCGTTTTGTGCCCAGACGAATCGGCACTGACTACTCAGACCGCCCGCATTTCCGGGAAGCCCTGACTAGCCGGCAAGCGGTGATCAGCCGCCCCATTATCGGCCGCACCACCGGATTGCCACTGCTATCTTTTCTGGCTCCCATTGTCAGTGACGACGGCGATCTGCTGGGCTTGGCGGGCGGCAGCATCAATCTGGCTGAATCCGGCATCATTCCCGACTCCTTGAGTGAAAAAAGCAACGCCATCTTCAAGGTGCTCGATACCGGGCACTTCACACAGGTGGATTCGCTGACCCCAGGGGCTCCGATGCCTGAGCTACCGCCACCCGGCGAGAACCTGATTATCGACGCAGCGCTGTCTGGCGTCACATCGGGGGTAGTGACCGACAAATCCGGTAAACGCTGGATTTATGCGACCCGTCATCTGGAGCGTGTCGGCTGGTTGTTTCTGCGCGCCGAGCCCTATGAAGGCGTGACTGGCCCGGCCAGGGCCTCATTTGAAAACTTTCTGCTGCTCAGCGTACTGGCTGCACTGATTCTGGCCACAGCAGCCTGGCTACTCGGGCGCACTGCCACCCGGCCCCTGGAACACATGTCCACACGGATAAGAGCCATGGTGGATGGCGCATCGGATACCCGCCGCTTGAAGCCCAAGGGCCCGCCGGAAACCCGCAATCTCGCGCTGGCCTTCAACCGGCTGATGGAGGAACGGGAAGCTCTGGACCAGATGAAAGACCAGTTTGTGGCCACCGTGAGTCATGAATTGAGAACGCCTCTGACCTCAATCAACGGTTCTTTGAAACTGCTGGACCGGGAGGCGGCCGGCGAGCTTCCGGAAAAGGCCAGGAAAATGGTGGAAGTAGCGCTGCGCAACGGCGAACAACTGCAGCTGCTGATTTCAGATCTGCTGGATTTCAATAAAGCCATCGCCGGAAAAATGATGTTGCAGATTGGCACAATCCAGGTCAGTGAAGCCCTGGAGCAGGCCATTGAAGGCAATCGCTCAATGGCCACCCATTATGGTATCTCTTTGTGCGCAGTCCCGGCCGCTGAACCCTTGGTGGTCCGAGCCGACCCCCAGCGACTCCGACAGATACTGGACAACTTTATCAGCAACGCCATCAAGTTCTCTCCCACTGGCGCCGCCGTTCAGCTGTCCGCCCGAGCGGTTAATCAGAACACCATCCGATTCATCGTTTCGGACCACGGCCCGGGGGTAGATGAGCAGTTTATCCCACATCTGTTCGAGCGGTTTGCACAAGCCAACCCATCCTCAAAACAGGCACAGTCCGGCACTGGCCTGGGGCTGGCCATTTGCCGTGAGCTGGCCCATCTGATGCACGGCCAAGTGGGCTACTATTACCAGCAAGGGGCCCATTTCTGGCTCGACATCCCCCGCCAGGAGACCTCAAGGGAGCCTGATCATGAAGTCACCTGAGTACCCACCCGAAGAACCACAGCGGCTCTCCGCCCTGGAGGCGACAAAGCTGCTCGACACCCCCCCGGAGGAGCGCTTCGATCGGGTAACAAGGCTTGCCGCCGAAGCGTTCGATGTGCCCATTGCGTTGGTGTCACTGGTCGACCGGGAACGCCAGTGGTTCAAGTCCTGCTATGGCCTGGGAGTCCGGGAAACCGGTCGTGACATTTCGTTCTGCGGCCATGCCATCCTGAAATCCGAAGCCTTCGTGGTTTCCGATGCCCTCGCCGATGAGCGGTTCTCCGACAACCCCCTGGTCACGGGAGAACCCCACATCCGTTTCTATGCGGGCGCACCGCTGGAAGACCGCTCCGGCTTTCGCATTGGCACCCTGTGCATTATCGACAAAAAACCTCGGGACTTTTCGAACCGGGACGAGAAAACGCTCAGAGACCTGGCCGATATCATCGAACGCGAACTCCAGTTTCAGGAGCTGGGCAACTACTACAGTGAGCGCACCCGGGCACTGAATGCACTGAACGAAATCGTTCTGGAAGTGAAAGGCAACCTTGATACCGCCATTCCGCTGGCGCTCAAAAAGGCCAACCATTTCCTCGGAACAGAGACGGCCATTGTCAGCGAAATCAATGGTGGCGCCTACACCGTTCTCTGGCACCATGCGCGCCGAAACGAGGCACTTGAGAACGGACTCACCTTGCCCGTTGAGCAAACCTACTGCTCCATTCTTCTCGAGCGGGGTGACGTACTCGCCATCAACCACATGGGGCGCTCGCGATTTCAGGACCACCCCTGCTACGCCGAGTTTGGTCTGGAAAGCTACCTGGCCGCGCCAATCTGGATAGATGACACACTGTTCGGAACCCTGAACTTTTCATCCTCCATACCGCGCAAACCACCGTTTACCGAAACGGAAAAGATGTTTGTAAACCTGCTGGCCCGCTGGGTTGCCGATGCCATTCACCAGTCCCGGCAGGCCGAGATCCTGGAAAAACTCGTCAGCAACGCGCCGGGAATGCTCTACCAGTACCGCCTCTGGCCGGACGGCCATAGCACCTTTCCCTACACCAGCCAAGGTATCCAGCAGATCTACAACATCAGCGCCGAAGCTGCGGCAAAAGATGCCAGCCCGGTCTTCGGCGTCATTCACCCGGAAGACCTTCCACAGGTTGCGAAGAGCATTCAAGAGTCCGCAGACAACTTGAGCCGTTGGCACCAGCGTTATCGGATTCAGTGGCAAGGCCAGAACTGGCACTGGGTCGAGGGGCAGGCCAACCCCGAAAAACTGCCGGATGGCAGCATTCTCTGGCACGGCTATATCGTAGACATCAACGAGCGATACGAAGCCGAGCAGATGAAGAATCAGTTCATCTCCACCGTCAGCCACGAATTGCGTACTCCCCTCACTTCGATTTCCGGATCCCTGGGGCTGATTTTGGGCGGCGTTACGGGAAACATCGACGAGAAAAGCCGTCACATGCTCTCCATCGCAAAGCGCAACGCCGACCACCTGAAGCTGCTGATAGACGATCTCCTGGATATCGAAAAACTGATTGCGGGCAACATGCCCATCGCGTCTGAGGAACAGGACATTGGAACGTGCGTAACCACAGCCATTGAAGAAATCCAGCCCTTCGCCAAACAGCGTCAGGTGCGCATCACTCTGCGGGACGGTTCACCGGGGCTCACGGCGCTGTTTGACAGCATCCGGCTGAAACAGGCTCTCACCAACCTTTTGTCCAACGCCGTCAAATTCTCACACGAGCACGGCGAAGTCCTCGTCGATATTGAATCGTCAGAATCGGCGGTCCGCATCTCGGTGAAAGACCAGGGGATCGGCGTACCTGAGAGCTTCCGATCCAGGATCTTTCAGAAGTTCGCGCAGGCAGATGGCTCTGTTACCCGCGGACAAGGCGGGACCGGCCTTGGACTGGCAATCACCAGAGAAATCATGACGAAGATGGGTGGCAGTGTCGGGTTCAACTCGGCCGAGCGGCAGGGTTCCACCTTTTGGCTGGAGTTACCCTTAACATGAGCTTGCATTGACATGAGCACACAAAAACAAGAACAAGCTTTTTTCGGCCTGGTCTGGCTTGCTCGATTGACGGTTTGCCTGCTGACGGTCGGGCTCGCGCTGGCGATCGACTCAACCGCAACGGAACGACACCGGGCTGATGTGCGGGCGAAATGGCAAGAGAAGGTAGATGATCTGGGGCTGCGTCTGCGCGCCACCATTCTGCAAAACACACAAACAGTGTGGGGGCTCGCTGCAAACGTTGCGGTCCAACCAGATATCGGTGAAGAGCGATTTCAGCGGCTGGCTTCCGTCATCTTCAAACTGGCACCAGAACTGCTGAATATCGGTTTGGCCCCCGGATTTGTCATAAAACACATCTACCCTCTGGATGGAAATGAGGCTGCCCTCGGGCTCGACCTTCAGGCTCAGAGCTTGTCAAGAGATCAAATGGCCCTGCTACTGGAAAGCCGGCGAGCAGTCTTCAGCGGCCCTATTAATCTGGTACAGGGAGGCCAGGGCCTGGCCGCGCGTATTCCCATTTTCGAGAACGACACGGGACGGGTTTGGGGGGTTATCTCCGCCATTCTGGATCTGAATCGACTTTACACCGCGATTGGGCTGGACAGCCTCCCTCCCGAGGTGGTCTTTGCGCTCTCAACGACAGGCTCCGGCAACATAGATGAAGGCTTGTTTTTCGGTGAGCCCGATGCAGCCTGGCAAGCGCCCGTGTCAACAACCATGGCCATGCCGGGATTTTCCTGGAAGCTCTACGCTCAGCCAGCGGATGGATGGCCGGATCATCCGGACTCTCCGTGGCTGCTGCGTAGTCTGCTCGGCCTGGTCACTCTGATCATCATTGCCGGCACACTCTGGATAACGACACTCATCCTCCGTGATCGCCAGATGCAACTCCGATTCTGGGGCCTGTTTGAACTCGCCCCGTTCGGCATCGCCCTCTATGACGCGATCTCTGGGGAGTTGCTACAGGCCAACCCGGGCTTCACCCGAATACTGGACTCGAAAGCCAAGAACATCGGGTATTTCGACGATGTGCGCAGCCTTTCCGGCGATCAACAACGCAGCGAACCTTCAATATCCAACCGCCTGGCAAGCCAGGTTCGCTTCACCGGAGTTGAAGGCTTCTTCCCAATGGCAGATGGGACTCTCCAGCCGCTCATGCTCCACGGTTTGCGCCTGGACCTTCAGGGAAAAGAATCCGTTATCTGGATCATCGTCGAGGACATCTCCCAACGAAAAGAGGCGGAACGATTAAAGAGCGAGTTTATCTCGACCGTCAGTCATGAACTCAGAACCCCCCTCACCTCCATTTCCGGGGCGCTGTCGCTGTTAACGACCAATGCTGTCGGAGAGCTTTCAGGAAAAGCACAACAATTGCTGAAGATCGCCCAAAGAAACAGCGATCAGCTGGGTTTTCTGATCAATGACCTGCTGGACATCGAGAAACTGATTGCGGGCAAGATGGATTTCAATGTGGTCGAATTTCCTGTGTCTGAGGCGATCACCGAAAGCCTGGAAAACATCCAGAACTACGCCACCGAAAAAAACATCACTCTCAACGCACAAGAACTTTCAACAACCACGGTTAAGGCGGACAAACAAAGGCTGGCACAGGCACTCAACAACATCCTGTCAAACGCGATCAAGTTCTCACCGGTCAACGGCCAGATTCGTATCTGGACAAAACCGCATGGCCAAGGGCTCCGAATCTACGTGCAGGACGAGGGACCTGGCATCGCTCCGGAATTCAGAGAGCGCATGTTCCAGAAATTCGCCCAGGCCGACAGTTCGGACAGACGGAGCAAAGGTGGCACCGGCCTTGGCCTGGCCATCACCAAAGAGCTGATGGCCAGGATGGAGGGCGACGTCGACTTCACGTCAGAAGCTGGCCAGGGAGCCACCTTCTGGCTGGAAGTCCCGGCCGCCTAGGCGTTTTTCAGCATCTCCCGCACCACGTAATGCAGGATACCACCATGCTGGAAATACACTGCCTCGTTGGCAGTATCAATCCGTGACTTCAGCTCGCAGGTTTCGGTAGAGCCATCCTTGTATTTCACCGTCATGGTCAGGGTCTGGCCCGGCTTGATCTCGCCAGACAGTCCCTGAATGCTGATCGTTTCCTCCCCGGTGAGTTTCAGGCTCTTGCGATCAGTCCCCTCCGGGAATTGCAGCGGCATCACGCCCATGCCAATCAGGTTGGAGCGATGGATGCGCTCATAGGATTCCGCTACCACGGCTTTTACGCCCAGCAACCGGGTGCCCTTGGCGGCCCAATCCCGACTGGAGCCGGTGCCGTATTCCTTGCCGGCAATCACAACCAGCGGCGTGCCCTGCTCCTGGTATTTCATGGCGGCATCGTAGATGGCCATTTGTTCCCCGGTGGGCACAAATTTGGTGAAGCCGCCTTCCACGCCGTCGAGCATTTCATTGCGTATGCGCACGTTGGCAAAGGTGCCGCGCATCATCACCTCGTGGTTGCCCCGGCGGGAGCCGTAGGAGTTGAAGTCTTTTGGGTCTACCCCATGTTCCTGCAGGTATTTGCCCGCCGGGGTATCCGGCTTGAAGGAACCGGCCGGTGAGATATGGTCGGTGGTCACCGAATCCCCCAACAGGGCCAGGATGTTGGCATCCTTTATGTCATCAATGGCCTCGGGCTGTTCACCCATGCCTTCGAAGAAGGGCGGATGCTGGATGTAGGTGGATTTGTCACTCCACTCATATACCTTGCTTTCCGGCACCTTGATGGATTTCCAGATGTCATCACCCTCGAAGACCTCGCCGTATTCCTTGCGGAACATGTCGGTTTTGACCTTCTCGACCGCTTCCGCGATCTCGGCCTGGCTTGGCCACAGGTCTTTCAGGTACACCGGATTGCCGTCTTTGTCGGTACCCAGCGGGTCCCTGGTCAGATCCAGCCGCACGTTGCCCGCCAGGGCATAGGCCACCACCAGTGGCGGTGACGCCAACCAGTTGGTTTTCACCAGCGGGTGCACCCGGCCTTCGAAGTTGCGGTTACCAGACAACACCGAGGCGACGGTCAGATCCCCATCGGTAATGGCTTTCTCGACTTCATCCGGCAGCGGGCCGGAGTTACCGATGCAGGTGGTGCAGCCATATCCCACCAGGTTGAAACCCAGCTGGTCCAGGTCGTCCTGCAGGCCGGCCACTTTGAGGTAGTCGGTGACCACCTTGGAGCCCGGCGCCAGCGAGGTTTTCACCCAGGGCTTGGTTTTCAACCCCTTCGCCACAGCCTTTTTGGCAATCAGGCCAGCCGCCATCATCACGCTGGGGTTGGATGTATTGGTACAGGAGGTAATCGCCGCAATCACCACCGCGCCCGGGTCCAGCCGGGTAGATTCACCATTCATGTGAAGTGGCTGGCTGGCGGGGTGTTCGAAATAGGCGCTCTGAGCACCGACCGCGGTTCCACCCCCTTCCGATTCCAGCTTGGCCTCACGGCTTTCTGCCGGGCCTTCCGAAGTTTCCATCAGCAATTCAAACGACGCTTTCATGTTGGTGAGGGCGACCCGGTCCTGGGGCCGCTTCGGGCCGGCAAGGCTGGCTTCCACTTCACCCATGTCCAGCTCCAGGGTGTCGGTGTATACCGGCTCATGACCGGGTTCCCGCCACAATCCCTGGGCTTTGGCGTAGTTTTCAACCAGTTCCAGCAGTGCTTCATCCCGCCCGGTCAGGCGCATGTAGTTGATGGTTTGTTCATCCACCGGGAAGAAACCACAGGTAGCACCGTATTCCGGCGCCATATTGGCAATGGTGGCACGGTCGGCCACGGGCATGTCTTTCAGACCGTCCCCATAGAACTCCACAAACTTGCCCACCACGCCTTTCTTGCGCAGCATTTCCGTGACGGTCAGCACCAGGTCGGTCGCCGTGATGCCCTCCCTCAGCTTGCCGGTGATCTTGAAACCGATCACCTCCGGAATCAGCATGGAGACCGGCTGGCCGAGCATGGCGGCTTCCGCTTCGATACCGCCCACGCCCCAGCCGAGTATGCCCAGACCGTTGATCATGGTGGTGTGGGAATCGGTGCCCACCAGCGTGTCCGGGTAGGCGATGGTTTTACCGTCCACCTCCTTCTGCCACACCGTTTTGCCCAGATATTCCAGATTCACCTGATGGCAGATGCCGGTGCCCGGCGGCACCACCCGGAAGTTGTCAAAGGCCTGCTGGCCCCAACGCAGGAACTCGTAACGCTCCTGGTTGCGCTCCATCTCTATGGCGACGTTTTCCTTGAAGGCAGACGGGTTACCATATTTGTCCACCATCACCGAGTGGTCGATCACCAGATCCACCGGCGATAACGGGTTGATCAGGGCGGGATCTTTACCAGCGTTCTTCACGGCCTCGCGCATGGCCGCCAGGTCCACTACCCCGGGCACCCCGGTGAAATCCTGCATCAGAACCCGGGCCGGACGGAACTGGATTTCGGTATCCGAGCCCCGGTCTTTCAACCATTGCACCATGGAATCAATGTGGGAGCGGTCGACCGTCGTATCATCTTCGTTGCGCAGCAGGTTCTCCATCAACACTTTCAACGAGAACGGCAGGCGGTTGAGGTCGCCCAGGGTGTCCGCTGCCTTGGGCAAACTGTAGTAGTGGTAGGTCTGGCCACCCGCGCTCAGGGTGGAGAGGGTATTCAGGCTGTCTTTACTCAGGGATGAACTCGACATGCGATGCCTCCTCTTCGGAAATCTCCTTTAACTATTGCATCGAATGGCGAGAGTTCAACTGCAGTCCCGTGAATGTTCCGCATTACCCCGGTGAATACTGTCAGTATCATCCGTGACCTGGCGTATACAAGTTACACAAAAAGACGATACTTAAGCCAATCCCGTACTGATACCGTACATACCTCAAATCTCTTCAGCTTTTACAGGAATCTCGCTTGCTGGCGCTTGATCACTTCTTTGTTCTGAATCCAGAGACCGACAAGCTGGTGTCAGGCCAATACGACTATGGCCTGGTGGTGTTGTCGTTGCTGATTGCTATAGGCGCCTCCTACATGGGGCTAACCCTGGCTGCCGCTGCGCGCCGCAGCAACACCCTTTACATGCAGCGCCTGCACCTGTTCAGCGGTTCTGCCTCTCTGGGCTTTGGCATCTGGTCCATGCATTTTATCGGCATGCTGGCCTTTGAAATGCCCACCCATGTGCACTATCACCCCTGGATTACCGCGCTTTCCGCCGCTCCGAGCCTGTTTGCCTCCTGGGTAGCGCTCAGCCTCCTGGCCCGGCACGACCTGACCGGGCAGCGACTGATCGGTGGTGGCGTGGTGGTCGGGGCCGGCATCGGTGCCATGCACTATCTGGGCATGGCCGCTATGGAGATCGGGCCGGCACTTCGCTACGACCCAACGTTATTCGCACTGTCGATTGTGGTGGCGGTGATGCTAGGCACCCTGGCGCTGTGGATCAGCTTCGGACTGCGCCACAGAACGCGCCTGCGCGGGTACAAGCGCCGTTTACTCGCCGGTACCGTGATGGGGCTGGCCATCGCCGGCATGCATTACACTGCGATGGAAGCCGCCCGGTTTATCGGCCAGCCCGCCCCGGATTTTCTGCCCGGGAGCAACAGCCACACCATTCTGGCACTGACCATTGCATTCGTAACGGTAACGCTCAGCCTGCTCGCCTCCGGGGTCAACGCGGTAGCCCGTTATCGCGCCCTGATGAGGCGCAGTCAGGAAACCGCCAGCGAACTGCGCACCATTGTCGATGCCGCCGTAGATGGCATTATCAAAATTTCCGATCGGGGCATTGTGCTCTCCTTTAACGAATCCGCTGAACGCATCTTCGGTTACCGCGCTGATGAAGTCGTGGGCAAGAATATCAACATGCTGATGCCCAACCCTCATCGGGACGCCCACGACGGTTATCTGAAAAACTACCTGCGTACCGGGAAACGCAAAATCATCGGTTCCGGCCGGGAAGTCTGGGCTTTGCATAAAGACGGCCACCAGATTCCGGTTCGGCTGGGCATTGGTGAATCCCGGCTGGGTGGTATCAGTACTTTCGTAGGCTTCATCACTGACATTTCCGAACGCCATCGAATGGAAACCGATCTGCGCCGGGCGAAAGAGGAAGCTGAGCAGGCTGCCGCCGCCAAAAGTGCGTTTCTGGCCAACATGAGCCATGAAATCCGCACCCCGATGAACGCCATTATCGGCTTCACCGACCTGGTACTGGACACACCGCTGGATGAAACCCAGGCACGGCATCTTGGCGTGGCGAAAACCTCGGCCCGGTCTCTGCTTAACCTGCTCAACGATATACTGGACACCGCCAAACTGGACGGTGGTCATACCGAACTCGAACTGCACGATTTTAACCTGCGCCGCCTCTGTGACCAGGTGATTGCCACGCAATCCCTGAATGCCGCGCGCAAAGGGCTGTATCTGACACTGGATTACCAGGCCGGAGAATACTACCAGGGCGATCCCTTGCGCATTCAGCAAGTGGTGCTGAATCTGTTAAGCAATGCCGTAAAATTCACCCAGACAGGCGGCGTCACCCTGAAGGTGCAGGAGCCCTCTGTGCACAAGGTCGTTATCCGGGTTGAGGATACCGGCATTGGCATTTCTGCCGATCGCATCGACAGGATTTTCGAACCGTTTACCCAAGCCGATTCCAGCATGACCCGTCGCTTTGGTGGCACTGGCCTGGGCACGACCATTGCCCGACAACTGGTGGAACTGATGGGTGGCACCATCAGCGTGACCAGCAGCCCGGGTGAGGGCTCGGTTTTCCAGGTAGAACTGCCCCTGCCTACCGGCCTGGCCGTGGACGAGGATACGCTGGCAGACCAGGAAGTCGCTCTTCCCCCTTTGCGCATTCTGGTTGCTGATGACGTGCCACAAAATCTCGAACTGCTGAAAACCCTGCTGCTTCACCGCAAACATGAGGTCACCACGGCCGGGAACGGACAAGAAGCGATAGACCTCTATCGTAACCAGGTTTTCGATCTGATTCTGATGGATGTGCAAATGCCCGGAATAAACGGCCACGAAGCCACCCGGGCGATACGTCGACATGAAGCAGCCGCCCAGCGACGATACACGCCCGTAATTGCTCTTACCGCCAGCGTGCTGGAAGACGATCGGAGGCAGGCTTCCGAGGCAGGGATGGACGGCTTCGCCATCAAACCACTCAATCTGCCGGAACTCACTGCCGAGATGGCCAGAGTCCTGGGCATAGAGGCTTCGGCACCGAGCAATGCAGGTCATGATGTCGACGACAGTACGATAGATACCGTCACGCTCAGGCAGCTCTGGCCGGACGCCCAAAAACACCTACGGGCGGCAGGACGTCTGTTGCAAGCGCCAGAGAATCAACCCGAAGCAATCCGGCTCTGCCCCGATAACCCGACAGCCGAAGCCCACCGGGTTCGCGGCATTGCCGGTAATCTGGGTTTCCGGCGTTTAGCGGCAACGCTGGCAAACCTGGAGACCCGGCTGAAATCGGAAAAACCGGTGCCGGAGGCCCTGTGGCAGGAGCTCCAGAACGATTTTGATCGGGCACGCCAGTGGCTGACCGAACAAGCAGCGGACTCTGAAACGCGCCCCGCAAGCTGGACTGAACCGGATGCCATAGACCCGAAAACGCTGGCACAAGTGATCGAACGCCTGAGCCAGGGCGAAATTCCGGAACGCGCTATCGACCAGCTGAAGCCAGGACTGCCCACGGAGATCGCCGATGCGATGAACGAGGCTCTCGACGACTTCGAACCAGAGAAAGCGGCCAAAATTCTGATCACTTTTCGCGATACCCTGGAGGCCTCGCAATGCTGACCGACACCAAGACCCTGCTGCTGGTGGACGACGAGCCAGCCAACCTTCAGGTGCTGCGCAACGTACTTTCCGACCACTACCGGCTACTGTTCGCCAAAGATGGTGAACGGGCGCTGGAACTGGCACGCAGCGAGAAACCGGATCTTGTTCTGCTGGATGTGATGATGCCGGGAATGTCCGGTTACGAGGTGTGCAAAACCCTGAAGGCCGGCCAGGATACCCGCGCTATCCCGGTGATCTTCGTCACCGCATTGTCTGATGCCGATGACGAGGCCCGGGGCTTTGAGCTGGGTGCTGTGGACTACCTTACGAAACCCGTGAATGCGGCAATTGTCCGGGCCAGGGTGAAAAACCATCTGTCGCTGGTGCGTATGGACGAGCTGATAGAGACCCGGCTGGCCGTCGTTCAGCGACTGGGGCGCGCGGCGGAATACAAGGACAACGAAACCGGCCTGCACGTTATCCGCATGAGCCATTTCTCGCGGTTGATCGCGCTGGAGGCCGGCCTCGGCGAAGCCTGGTCCGACACTCTGCTCAATGCCGCCCCGATGCACGATATCGGCAAGATCGGCATTCCGGACGCCATTCTCCAGAAACCTGGCAAGCTGGAGCCGGATGAGTGGCTCATCATGCAACGCCACGCGGAAATCGGGGCGGAGATCATCGGTGAAGACGGCTCAGATCTGCTCAACATGGCGCGGGAAGTGGCACAGAACCACCACGAGAAATGGGATGGCAGCGGCTATCCTCAAGGCCTGAAAGGCGCCGCTATTCCCATTTCTGCGCGGATTGTGGCCCTGGCCGATGTCTTCGACGCTCTCACCAGCGAGCGCCCTTACAAGAAGGCCTGGCCCGTAGAACAAGCAACGGATCTGATTCGTGAGCAAAGCGGCAAGCATTTCGACCCGGAACTGGTCGAGGCCTTCTTTCGCTGCCTCCCGGCCATACTTGACGTGCGCCAGCGTTGGCAGGAGGGGGCTGCCTAACAGCCCAGATCGCCACGCTTCAGAACTTCTTCAATCATGTCATCCAACAGGTCAATGACTTCGCCTGAGGAAGACTTGAGCGTGGCTACCAACTCCCGGGAGAGTTCAGAATAGCGATCAGAACTGATCCTCTTCTGATGAAATTCCTGGGCCGTTTTATAAAGCTCACGGCCTGCTTTATGCACTTGTGGGTGAACCACCTTAATCAGCCGGTCAGCACTGCGGAGCTGGTGCATGGGCTGAGCCTTGTCGCTGGCCAGGAAATGGCCCAGCCGGCACTGGGTGTGATCCTTCACTTCCGCCTCAGTGATCGAGTTTTCATTGAATACGGCAAAGCGGATGAGCTTGTCCACCCAGACCACATGATCACGCTTGGCACTGGCCAGCACGAGACAGGGAGTGGTTAACCGGATCTGGCTGAAGATGCGGTCGGTGTCGTCCCGAAGTGGGCGAATCGCCTGCATCAAATCCCGGAAAATACTGGCCAAAGCATCGGAATCTTCAGAGTTGGAACTGACCTGACGCGCCATATCCGCGGCCACCTGACTCTGCTCCTCGGCCGCAGCGGCAATGGAGGTTGCCTGGTCGTAGTTGATGTTCGAGGACTCCCGGGACTGATGTATCACCTCCGCCACCCGCTCCCGGCTTTCCCCCGAGGCCTGCACAGCACGTACGGAATTTCCCAACCGGGACTGGACCGATTCAGAGCCGGAGATGATCTGCGAGACAATCCCGTTGATTTCCTGCGCCGCCCCCGCACTTCGGGCAGCTAATTGCCGCACCTCGTCCGCAACCACCGCAAAGCCCCTGCCCGCCTCACCGGCACGGGCGGCCTCAATCGCCGCATTAAGGGCGAGCAGGTTTGTCTGGTCGGATATTTCATTCACGGTGTTGGTAAGCGATTCAATACTCCGGGTTTGCTCCGCCAGCGAACGCATTTCCTCGTTGGCCTGGGTCAGGGCGATATCCACCTCGGCCAGACGCGCCTCCATATCCTCCAGCGCGGAAATGGATTCCCTGGTGTACTCATTTACCCGGGAGGCTTGCTCCAGTACATCCTGGCCCAGGCCACCCACTTCCGACGCACTGGCCGACATTTCCTCAATGGCGGCGGACAACGTCTGAATATTGGCGACAAGGTTATGAATGCGGTCGTCAAACTCCAGAGCGCCCTGGCCCAGATCAGAAATATGGCGGGAGACATCCACCGCCCCGTTGGCCACTGAAAGCTCCTCGGAACGCACCGACGACAAATACTCTGCCAGTGGCACCAGCCAGTCCGGACAACGTGTGGGCACCCCGTTATCAAGTAAAGATTGAATCTGTTGTTTTGCTCGTTTTTCAGACAGGAACATAGCTCTTACTCACGCAGATCCGGCAGTCGGAATTATTGGACTTGTTTGAACTTGATAACTGTCAATATTAACGGCAGATGCGCCAGATCCTGCAGAACCCAGATCAATTTTTCTGACGGGTTTTCAGGGCAACCGGTAGCGGCTGATCAACTCGTCCACCCGGACCACGCTGTTCTCCAGCTCACCCGCCATGTTCTGCACACTGTCGGCCTCTTTGGCCACCTCAGCGTTACGGGTCGCAACCGCATGAATGTTCTCGTTGATCTGCAACGACGTGGCTGCCTGTTGCTCGCAGGCCGCCGCGATCTGGTTGTTCATACTGCTGACCGAATCAATGGCCTGTTCAATGCGGTTAATAGCCTCCGCGGCTTGCTGAATCGCCCGGTTGGATTCTGTGGAGCGCGTCTGCCCCATTTCCATGGCGGCAGTGGTGGCCTCGGACAGGTTCTTCAACTCATCCACTGTGGCACGAATTTCCTCGGTGAATTCCTGAGTGCGGCGCGACAGAGATCGAACCTCATCGGCGACCACAGCAAATCCGCGGCCATGCTCTCCTGCCCGGGCTGCCTCGATAGCCGCATTCAGCGCCAGCAGATTAGTCTGGTCGGAGATATCGTGAATCGAACCGGTAACCCGCGCGATGGATTCCACCTTGCCTGCCAACTGTTCCACCATTCGGGCACTGTCTTCCAGTGCCTTGTTGGTTGCATCCGTCATGGTTCGGGCACAAGTCATGGCCTGGCTGCCTGCGGAAGCGGAATCCGCCGCATCGCTGGCGGCTTCCGACGCCAGTTGAGCATTGTGCGCCACTTCCTGCACGCTGGCCGACATCTCGTTGGTGGCGGTGGCTACCTGATCAGCCTGCTGTTGCTGCTCATCTACAAATCGACGAGTGCTCTCGCTCGCCCGCAACAGCTGTTCGGAATTCCGACGCAGCTCCAGCGAGAACTCTCGCATTTGCCGGATCAGCTCGCAGGACTTTTCCATCATGTCGTTGAAGGATTTGGCACTGGCGTTACCGTCTGTGGCGGGCAGGCGGCCGGACAGATCATGTTCCCGGTCAAAGTCGCGGACAATGGCCATCATGCGAAATGCCTGATGTCTCTCCTGTTTCATCTGCACCGCAAAGAACACCAGAATGCCGGCCTCAAACACCACAAAGGCGGCGTGAAGGAAGGCGATACCCCAGCTACAGCCATAGTTGAAAATCATCAATGGCATTCCGCCCACCTCAGCTTCTGAAAGCTGCAAAGCGGTCAATAACAGATGGTGGGCGGCAATGGTGACGGCCGCAGCAACAACCGGCACCCAGTCCCGGTAAATGATCACCAGAGCCAGGGCCGAGAAGATGTGGAAATGCATTTCGATACGGCCCATCTGGGCCTGAATCATAATGGCCGAATACAGCATCAGGCAGGCCGCGAACAGAACCGAACTCGCCCGGGTGCCCCGCAGCAGGTAGTAGCCCGCCAGTGCCACCACACCCACCAACACCGAAGCCGCCAGTGCAAAACCATGGGTACCATAACCCCAGGGCACCCACAGCCCCACCACAGGTACATGGGCCAACAGAATAAAGAGCATCTGGCGGTCGGTTACCAGCGCCTGTTCTTTTGCCAGATCGTCAATCGCAATGCTGTTTGCCACGGCTGAAACCCTCAAAATTGCGACAGAAGCCGCTGAATGTCTTGCTCAACCCGGGCCAGATCCAGCGCCGGGGAGCTGTAAAGCAAATGGCGCCGATTATCTGCGGTGACGGCGTAAATCCGTGCACTGTGGTCGAAATCGTACTGATCACCGTTACCCACTTTCGCGGCATATTCGGCAAACCCCATCGCCAGTTCTTGCGCAGCGGCCTGAGATACGGGCCGGACGGCCTGAAAACCCTCGCCCATACTGGCCATAATCCGGTCAAGCTCCTGCTGGCTGTCTCGTTCGGGATCCAGTGTTACAAATACGAAGCGCACCGGTTCGTCGGCCATTCGGTCGTGAAGCTCCTTCAAGTTGACCAGTTGCAGCGGACAGACCGTGCCGCAATGCTGGTAGCCGAAAAACACCAGCCGAATCTCCTCGCTGCCACGCTGATACCCGGGTAACGGAGGTACTTCAATATTAGTTTTGAAGCCGTAGTAATCGCCATCACGGGTGATATGGCCCAGCAACGGTAAAGACACCAACAGACCGATCACCAACAAGATGACACCGGTAATCGCAGAACGTGTTCGCATTGAGTCATCTCCTGAGCAACGGTAAACAGGTTATCGGCTGAAGGAACCATGGGCTTATAAGGTTATTCCGAGATATTCCTTACAGGGTGATGATACGTAGCGAAGGCTCAGGGGTTCACATACATACCCGGCAGATGCGTAGATATAACCATCGTCACTACAACAAGACGGACCGAGACCCAACTGTGAACACAGCGGGTGCGGCAACTGTCGAGTTCTGTCATGATTGGCGGCTGATTTCTGACGGATCAGGAACTGTCTCACGTGAAGCACGATTGTCATTACCATCCGGGTGACCCTGCCAAGTGGCATTGTGGCGAATGCCAGATGCACTATTGCAGCCGTTGCATGCCGGATGCCGATACCCGCCAGCGCCGGGCGCTATGTCCCCGCTGCAGTAAAGCCATGCGTTATCTGGGCGCCGCCACTGAGGTGGTGCCCTTCTGGCAGCGGGTGGGGGCGTTTTTCCGTTACCCCTTCCACACCGATCCGCTGATCGTGATCGCCATCTGCACTTTGGTTCCTGTGGTGGCGCCGGCCAATATTATTGGCCTGATCATCTGGCTCGTGCTGGCCCTGGCTCTGTTCAAGTACACCTATGCGGTGATCAACCACACCGCGGAAGGCCATCTGAAACCGCCACCCGTGTCGGTGGCGTTTACCGGCAGCGGTTTTGACATTGTGGTGCTGCAACTGCTGGTGTTTGTGCTGATGGGCGGTTTGGTAGGCGCCGCCGCCATGCTGGGCGGGCCGATACTGATGATGCTGGCCGTGGCGTTTGTGGTACTGGCACTGCCGGCCAGCATCATGGTGCTTGCCATGGAACGCTCTGTGGGCGCTGCTGTAAACCCCATGAACCTGGCGGTGCTGATCTCACGCATCGGCACGCCCTACTTCCTGCTTTACGGGTACCTGATTCTGCTCACCCTGGCTTCCGGCGCGGCGCAGGATTTTGCCGTGAACCATTTCCCCATGTGGGTGGCCCAACCCCTGGCCGGTTTCCTGAACAGTACCTTTACCCTGATCCTGTTTCACATGCTGGGCTACCTGCTGTTCCAGTATCAGGAAGAACTCGGTTTTGCCTCAGACCTTCAGGACGAGATTTCGGAAACCGACCAACACCAGCGGGATCGCAGCAGCCGGTTTGATGCCGATCTGGATATGAACCTGAAGGATGGCAACTACGACCGTGTGCAGAGCATGCTCAAGGAAGCCCTCAAACGGGACCGGACCAACCCTGCCCGCATCGGCCAGCTTTACCAGCTGCTGACCGCCCGCAATGATGCCGAAGAGCTGTACCGCTACCACCCCAGGATTATGGCCTGGCTGGCCCAACGGCATGATGGAGACGGGCTGAATCAACTGTTACAGACGCTGCAAATGGTGGAGCCGAAGTTCCAGCTGGACGACCCGGAACTGGCGGTGCAGTGTGCCGGCACCCTGTACCATCGGGGCCATCACAAAGCGGCCATCCGTTTACTGCAGGATTTCCACAAACGCTTCCCGGACAGCGAGCAGCTGGCACCCGCCTATCTGATTGTGGCCCAGGCCCTGGCCAATGGCCTGCAGCAATGGGAAAAAGCCAGTGCTTTCCTGTCGTTCATCAAGAAGCGCTGCGTGAACCATCCGGCCCACGAGCATATTGATGTCTGGCTGGAACAGGCGGCGAACCAACAACCGTTGAAAGGGCCAAAAGCGAGCTTTCAGGTTTCAGACTGAGGGCGTGCCTGCCACGCCTCAGCCGTGAACCTGCAACAGCTGCCGGTAATGGCGCGCTTTCGGCTCCATCTGCAGTTTCTCGAACTCCGCCACCAGTAGCCGGCAGGCTTCATTCACCATGTCCGGTTCGGCCTTGGCTCGCATGCGTTCAAACGCCTTCTCTGCGGCTTTGAAATCATGGCGTTTCAGGCTGGCGAACAGCACACGATTGTGCGCCTCCGGTGCCAACGGATGATAGGCCTCGCCCTTGCTCAGATACTCCTGCCAGACATCCACCATCTGTTCCGGCTGCCGCCGGGCGATGGCATCGGCCATCATTTCTTCGGCACGCATCCGGTAGCTGTCCAGGTCCGGCCTTAATTTAGCCAGTTGATACAGGTGCTCGAGCAGCACGGGCCGTTCCGGATAACGCTCCCGCAACGCCTCGAACTGGCGCCGGGCCAGATCGAACTCCATACGGCCAAGGCTGGCCATGGCCTGGCCATAGGCCTTGGTGAACTGTTCGTCCTGTTCTTCCTGCTCCGGTTCGAAGAACTCTTCTTTCACCTGCAGCCAGCTCTGGCCCAGCAGCCAAACCAACCCTGCACCGGCCGCCAGGCCACCGGCATGGGCCATATAGGCAATACCGGTGGCACCGGCAAACCAGTAGTCATAGATTTCCTTGCCCAGCCAGACCGGCAGCATGGCGATGGCCGGTGCCCGGAAATAGTTGAAGTAAACGCCCAGGAAGTAGAAGAAGCGAATGCGCTGCAGCCCGTAAATAGCCACATACATGCCCATCAACCCGGAAATGGAGCCGGACGCGCCCACCAGAGGTACCTGACTACCCATGGAAAAGGCGGTAAATACCAGGCCGGACAAGGCACCGCAGACAAGATAAGCCACCAGAAAGCGCCCCGGGCCCAGCGCTTTTTCCACGGTAAAACCCAGCAGGAACAGGAACAGCAGGTTACCAATAATGTGGCCCCAGCCGCCGTGCAGGAACTGGTAGGTAATGAGCGTGTACAGCGAGAGCTCTGCCGGCACCAGTCCCAACTGATAGGCACTCATCCGGCTGATCCACTGTTGCTCGATCGCCGAGCGCTGCTCCAGCCAAAGGTTGCGCTGTGCCGGGGCCCAGATCAGATCCCGGTTCTGCTGCAGATACTGGTAAAACTCACGATCCAGCAGCAACGTCACTGCCTGCCAGAGTGCTTCCTCATTTTCCTGAAGTTGCTGGAATTCCTGCAACTCCAGAACCCGCTGCTGGCTGCCTTCGAACTGGATTTCCCGCTGCAGGTAATCCTCGTAGGCGGGAGCCTCCAGGGCCAGCAGATCGCTCTCCAGATAGTCTTCCAGTGCGGCTTCGAACTTGCGGTCGTCTCCGCCCTGGTAGAACAGAAAGACCAGCAGGCAGGCCATGATCAGGCCCAGGGTTACCCAGGGTGGGCGTTTCCAGTTTACGGCATTCTCGGCAGGAATAATCAGCATGGGCGGTCACAATTCATCATAATCTGTCCCTGAAAAGCTGCTTTTTACCACAGCGGGGCCTTCTTTTCCCGGTGTAATCACACAGTCACACAAATGCCATTCAATCGGTAGCTATAGAACCCGGGCGGCTATCGACCATTCGCCAATTGCCGTTATGGCCTCTGACATCAATAGTGAAGGGGACATAACAAAAAACGCCGGGCACTCGACTCGAGGAAGCAGCAAATGACCGTACTTGTTCTGGACAACCCCGATATGCTGGCCAAGGCCGCCCTGGCCTTCGCGGGCACTAACGGGCAACTGTCGGCCGACGCCGACCGCCCCCACCGTACCCGATTCCACTACGGTTTCAACAAACACACTCTGGATGCCCCGGATATCGATATGCTCAAGCGGCACGCCGCTTATATCAAAGGGCACCCCGGCATGCAGGTTCGCATCCACGGCCACGCCGACAACTTTGGCTCTGCCGAATACAACCGGTTTCTGGCCCGGCTCAGGGCCAACGCCGTGGCCCGGCTACTGATTCAGGAAGGCGTGTCGCAATCGTCCATCCTGCTTGCCACCTGGGGCTCGGATCGCCCGCTGACCAGGCCGGAGGACCACGCCGCCAACCGGCGTGTGGAACTGGAATACCTGAGCCTGGACGTCGCCCGGGCGCTGTAATCGACAGAAACACAAACGGGGCCCCAAGGCCCCGTTCTTCAATGGCTGGACACTGTTTCAGCCATATACCTGCCAGACGTTCCAGAACAGCAACAGTGCCGCAACCAGAATCGCCAGCCAGGTTAGCAGGATACCAATCATGCGTGCCCAATGAGGCCCGCCCTTGCCGTTGATCATTCCCCAGGCATGGAGAATGCGGCCGACCACCAACGCCATCCCGGTCCAGTAGATCAGCGAACCGGAAACGCCATTGAGCTCCGCAATGGCGAGCATGATCAAACCCAGCGGTGCGTATTCCACAAGATTGGCGTGGGCCCGCACGGCAGCTTCGAACTCCGGATCCTCATTGACGCCCAGACCCTTGCGGTATTTCAGCCGGTACTTGACCACCTGAGCCGACAGCACCAGCAACAGCAGGCCAGTGACAGCCGCAAAAACAGCAGTGACAGGTACGATCATGTCAGCCCTTCTTGATCTTGTTGACGATGGCCAGCAGCAGCACGGCCCCGACTGTTGCGGTAACCAGGCGACCAATGGCACCGTGGGCCGACAGCTGCAACAGGCCAAACAGGAAGCCGCCAATAAACGAGCCGACAATCCCGATACCAATGTTGGCCAACACGCCAAAGCCCTTGCCCTTCATGATCAGTCCGGCCAGCCAGCCGGCCAGACCACCAATGATCAGAAACCAGATCAGGTTCATTATGTCACTCCCCAGATGTCCAGAATCAGCGTCAGTTTCGTCCGAAAGACTGCCCTGTTTTCACTGGCTGTTCAAGCAGTTCCGTGGGTAAGTGCGAGGTCAGCAATGGCCTCTTCCATCTGTTGGCGACAACGGTGCATCAATTCGGGAATGTCTTCGCTGGTCATGCCCTGTGTTTCGACTGGCGGGAGAATCCGCAAAGGCACAGGCTCCCGTCGTCCGGTCCAGCCTCTGGATTTGCCATGGTATTCGCCCGCACACACCATGGTGATGGGTGCGCCAGCGGCAACGGCCATGTGAAATGCCCCTTTCTTGAAGCTACCCAGGCCACGGCCACGGCTGCGGGTTCCCTCCGGAAATACCCAGATGCTCTTGCGTTCCCGGTTAATGGCGTCGCTGGTGGCCTGCATGGTGGCCACAGCTTTCGCCGCACGGCCGCGATTCAGGATGATGTTGCCTCCCAGCCAGAATACCTGCCCGAAGAATGGCACCCAAACCAGTGAAGATTTACCAACCGCCACCCCACGCGGCGGTAGCAAATCACCCATTACAAACAGATCATCGTTCTGCTGATGATTGGCGATAATCACGGTCGGCCGATCCTTGGGCATGTTTTCAGCGCCGTAGAGGGGGCGCTTCATTCCCAGAATACATCGGCCGACTCTTGCCACGACCCAGCCCAGGATACGGTTGTTGTCAGGATTGAAAGGCCGTAAGAGGTAGAGCAACATCATAACCAGGCATACGACAGGAACACTGAGCCAGGCCAGGATTTTTCGAACTTGTGACATTCTGTTTGATCCGATCCACTGCATTTTGGCGCACAAGTGTACGCCAACATCACAGAGCGGCGACAGTATCAATTTGTTCCATACCGTAAGCCGGCTTTGCCTCCACGACATAACGCAACGTGCCGGAAGCGTCCAGGCTGTCAAACGGGTAACAGGTGATCAATACCAGGGTATCCCGGGCCAGAGACCGTGTATCCAGGGACTCCCGGGAACTGTCCACCACCCGGGTGGCTGTCACCTGATAACGTCGCCACTGCCGGTCCATGCCCTGCAGCCTGACCGCATCGCCCGGTTCCAGATGCTGTAGATGCCGAAAGTGGGTGTCACGGTGGCCCGCGAGCACCACCGGCGCACCGGGGCCTTCACTACCGGGCACCCGCCCCGGACCAAAAGCCAGACTTTCACCATGAACGCCCTCCAGCACGATCATGGACACGCCTTGTTCCGGTATATCCAGCTTCGCCACTGGCCAGGTATCGGCCCAGGGCCAGGGCCTCGCCTCGCTCTGTCGGGCCTGGCTCTCGGCCCAGGCCAACTCCAGCATTTCCTGGGCCACCAGTGCCTTGAACGGAATCCACAAACCAAAGACCAGCAGGGTGGCGGAACAACCCACCAACAATAGCAACGCACGGCTCATAGCGACTGCCTCCGGCTGAGCATGACAATGGCCAGCGAGAACATCAGCCCCACCAGCCCCAGGGCGGTCAGCAACGGACCGAAGGTGGCAGTTTGCGGGTAACGCAGCATTCCGGGCTGGCTGCCTGCCGGCAGCAAGGTGGGCACGGCCTCCTGATTGAGGGATTCCCCCTCTGGTCGGGATACACGCTCCTCGATGGCAACGAAACTGGTGAACGGCGACATCACACCGTGGCTCAGTGATAACTCGACGATGGCCGCTTCATCGGGCTCAGTGCCCGCCAGGCGCGCGCTGTCCATCACTGCATCGATGCGCCCCCGGGCCCACTGTCGGTCCAGGCCCTTGCCCGGCGCAGCACTGGCAAGATCCAGGCTGGTGCGCCACGACCGGCCACCGGGTAAACGACCGGAGACCGTCAGTTCTCCTTCAGCCGGTGCGCCACGAACCACCTGCAGCAGAGGCTGGCCATGGAAGAGATCCCCCGGCTTGGCCGGCACAGGTTGCGCGGCGTTGCCCGGCCATTGCACTTCGACATCGGTCATCACCGGCGCTTCCATGGCGGCAAACAGTTTGCCCAGGGCTTTATCCACTTCCGCTGCGCTGTTTACGGCGGTGTACTGGCCCCGGCCCCAGCGCGCGGCTTCCCGGAGAAAATGCATATTTGGAGCAGAACCAATGGCGACGGTAAACAGCCGACGGTTTCCAAGCCCGGTGCGGATCTGATCGAACAGGGCCGATTCATTTCCGACGGCCCCGTCCGTCATGAACACCATCTGCTGCACATGGCCGGACGACTCCGAGCCGTCCATTCCCATCGCCAGTGACAGCGCACCGGCCATTTCTGTGCCACCGTCGGCAGTCAGATCCTGCACGTAATCCCGCGCCCGGGCCAGATAGTGGCCATTGGCAGGCACAGGTTGCGTATAAAGGGCATGGGCCTGGCTGTTGAACTGGATAACATTGAAACGGTCACCGGGGCGCAGGGTGTCGAGCCCCCTCAACAAAGCCGAGCGGGCCTGGCGGATAGACTCCCCGGCCATGGAGCCGGAGGTGTCGATAACGAACAGCAGCTCTCGGCGAAGAACCTGACCGGTGGTCGCCGGCGGCATGACCATGGCCATCAGAAAATCCTCGCCTTGCCATTGCTGACGGAACAACGCGGCCGTCGGCGCCTGGTTGTCAGCGGGCCGCCAGCGCACAATTACATCCCGGTCCATCAGGATTTGCCCTTGTTCCGGCGATACTGTTGCACGACTACCCTCCAGCTCGACCTGCAGGGGGTGGCTGGGGCTGGTCACCTCATTAACAGGCAATCCGGCTTCGATATCCAACTGAATGGTTGCGCGGTGACTGCCGGGGTTTACGTCATCCGGAAGCACCGTGAACGGACTGATTTCATCGGCATCGGCTACTTGCGTTGTGGGTAATGACCAGCCGGATTGCCATGCACTGGCGGGCGTGGCAACAGGGGCGCCCGGCATGTATCGGGGGGTAAGCGTGGTAGGCAAACGCAACTCGAATTCGCCATGACGATAATTTACCGGTTGCTGATATTGCACTTCCACGGTCACTTCCTCGCCCGGTGCGATGTTGGCAATCCGGCTGGTGAACAGGTTAGGCCGGTTCTGCTCCACGGTCGCCGCTTTCTGGCCAGCCTGCTTTGCCTTTTCATAGTTCTTGCGGGCCTGGGCCCGGGGTTGTAGCTGGCCCACAATCCGCCGCTCGCCAACGGTCATGGTGAGGCCATAGACACTGGCCTGCTCCGGTAACGGGAATACAAACAGGCCTTCCTGCCAGACATCGCTGGTGTTGCGAAAGGTACGGGTCAGGTGCGTCTGCGCCAGCAACCCGGTCACCTGCACGTCAAACCGGCTGTCCAGAACCAGGGCCGGTTCCTGCCATGCACTTTTGCGATCAACCAGATACAGCTGCCCGGGCTGCTCGGATTCCATGGCGCGGGCCTCGGCATACAACGGATGCACAAACAACATCAGCACCATGGCCAGCCAGAGGCTGATGCCCTCGGCGCAGCGGATCATGTTTCGTCTGGCGCGGGTCGACAGCAACGGTTTTAAGGAGGGATGGTGACATTCCGGCCGAACGACCGGGTTAGCAAGGAGCGATAGCAGCATCATTGGATTTTCCTTGTCTTGATGGTGATGCCACTATTTCAGCTCAGCCACGGGGCAACCCGATGGCAGAAACAGGCAGGCCGACGATGAAAAATGATGAATTATGGCAATGGCTTCTACATCGCTTGTGTGCCATGGTCAGCGTGATTTAATGGCACTGCGATTTCGTCAACAAGGCAGACTGAACCGACCATGAAGAAGCACATCGTCCTGATTGAGGATGAAGCCGGCATCCGCGACAACTATCGCGCGGCCTTCGAACGCCGGGGTTACCGGGTATCCACCTATGGCGACCGGCCGGCGGCCTGGCAGGTGCTGCGCCAAAGCCTGCCAGATCTGGCCATTATCGATGTCGGGCTGGGCGAGGAAGCCGAGGGGGGCTTTACCTTGTGTCAGGATCTGCGCAGCCTGTCCGCCACCCTGCCGATTATTTTCCTGACGGCACGCGACAGCGACATCGACTCCGTACACGGCCTTAGGCTGGGCGCCGACGATTACGTCACCAAAGACATGAGTCTGGAACACTTGCTGGCACGCATCACCGCCCTGCTCCGACGCGCGGAAGCCTGGGCCGAAGCGCTGCAGAAACCCGATGACATCCTCACGCGGGGCAAGCTGACCCTGAATGTGGACCGGATGACGGTGGCCTGGCAGGGCCAGCCTGTGGACCTGACCGTAACTGAATTCTGGATGTTGCATGCCCTGGTTCAGCACCCGGGCCATGTACGCAGCCGCGAGCAGCTGATGGAAGCCGCCAGCACCGTGCTCGATGACAATACCGTGACGTCCCACATCAAGCGCATCCGTCGCAAATTCAGCCAGCTCGATGACCAGTTCGACGGCATTCAGACCGCCTATGGCATGGGCTACCGCTGGAATGCCCGTGAGGTCTGAGTCTTGAGCCTGAAACGGCAGTTGCTGCTGGCCAGTTTGCTGATGCTGCTGGTTCCCTGGGCAGGGCTACGCTTTGTGCTGGAACTGGACAGTGCCCTGCGCCAACAGGCCCTGCAGCAGCTTCAGGCCCAGGGCGCCCGTCTGGCAGACGTGGCCGGCGACCGGCTGCTGGATACCCCGGTCGCCACCGACCAGGGCGCCATCTACGCAGGCAGCACCGACCAGGCCATCACCATTGATGGCTATGGCCATGAGTGGCCCGGATTCGACGAGGGTGACCAGCCTGCCCCCTGGCAAACCGCCGGCACAACGTCCCCGTTACGCTGGCAGGCCAGTCACGATGACCAGTTCCTGTATTTGCTGATCCAGCGACTGGATCAGGGCCTGGCGCTCTATAATCCCGCCCGACCAGACCAGGCCCATGAACGCCTCGAATTATGGCTTCAGGCCCCGGCCCGGGAACTGGGCACCCACAACCAGGGGCAACGCTGGTTTATCCGTGCGGTGGCCCCTGGTGACGTACCGGTGTACCGGGCTGAGCCGGCACAAGCCAGAGATCACCGGCTACAGGCCAGTTGGCAGGACAAAGGCGCAAGCTGGGAACTGGAACTTAAACTCCCCTTGCCATCACCAGGCAGCAGGCTTGGCTTTCAGGCCACCAGGGAAGGTCAGCCAAACAACAACACGGGCACAACACTGGCGCCACCACCGCTGCTGGTGCAACAGGACAACCGTCTGGAGCACCTGCTGAAGAGTCAGATCAGCCCCGGACAGCAGGCCACAGTACTGGAACCGGGGTCCTGGATACTGGCCCACAGTCGGGTCGCTGCGCCAGCCTCAGCCTCGGTGTTTGATGACTTGTCCCCCGGGCAGATTCTGGAACAGATCAGCCTCAACGCACTGAGTGGGCTGATTCGCCTGTATCAGCCGGAACCGATGCACTTGCCGAAGGAAAACAATCGGCTGGAGATGACGCGGTTGCCCGACAACGGTCTGGTTCGACACGACGATGGCTCGGTCTGGCTGGCCACGCGGCATGAGTTGTTCGGCGGCCGAATCCTGTTACTGGAGCAGTCCCTGGATCAGTTACTGACCCTGTCCGGTTCAACCCTGGGGAGCGTTCTGGCCCGGAGCCTGTTGATCATTCTGGCATTGATGCTGGTGCTGCTGGGTTATGCCAGCTGGCTCTCCTGGCGCATTACGCGGCTGCAGGCACTGGTTGAGGCCAGTGTCGATGACGATGGTCGCATTCTGGCCGCCATTCCCTCACCCCGAAGCCGGGACGAACTCGGGCAACTGCAGCAGCACTTTTCCCAGATGGTAGCCCGCCTGCAAAACTACAATCAGTATCTGGAGAGCTTTTCCAGACGCCTCTCCCACGAGCTGAAAACCCCGGTCGCGGTGGTGCGTTCTTCCCTTGAGAACCTGGCCCAGGGAGTCGCCGAGAACGAACGGCAGCAATACCTGGAGCGTGCAGCTACCGCCACCGAGCGCCTGCGACGTATCCTGCACAGCATGAGCGAAGCCGCCCGGCTGGAGCAGAGCTTTGAGGACACCGAAAAAGAGCCGTTCGATCTGGCCCGGGTGCTGGCCGAAGCCACCTCCGCGTACCAACAGTTGGATACCGGGCATCGAATCGTTTATTCAGGCCCTACTTCTGATTGTGTGATGAACGGCTCGCCGGAAATGCTGGTGCAGATGCTCGACAAGCTGGTGGACAACGCCCGGGATTTCACGCCAGAAGGCGGCGGCATTGATGTTTGCCTGCACATTCACGATGGCCATTACCTGATCGAGGTGTTTAACGAAGGCTCCCGACTGCCTGACCATGACGGCGTCGATATTTTCGGTGCGTTCGTCTCGCAACGCAGCGGCGCCCACGACGGGCATCTTGGCCAGGGCTTGCTGATCGTGCGACTGATTGCCGACTACCATGGTGGCCGGGTAGAGGCCAGAAACCAGCACCAGAGTGGCATTGACGGGGTCTGCTTCCGGGTTATCATCCCCGCTAACGAGGCCAAAGCAAGGACATTACCGTGAGTGCCGACACCAGCAGTCTGGATTTTCACCCGCTCCGGGCGGATCTGTACCAGGAACTGCATTCCCGACCGTTCCAGATTATTCCGCCCCATGCCCGGGTCACTCAGATTGCGGTGATCACCACACCGGAACAGCGAACCCGGCAGTTTGAACATCTCCAGAAACTGCACCGGCTGCTGGGTGAACCCTGGCCGGAACACGAGGTAAGCTGCTACGAACAGAGCTTCGGCAAGCTTCGGATCCGGCGTGAAGTGCATATGGAGTTTACCTCCTACACCTTCATCAATCTGGCCGATTCAGACGCGGATCCGTTTGCGGAAACCGGCTTGAGCCTGTTGCCGGACGGCTGGCTGGCGCAGCTGGAGGGTACCGTGGTGGGGGCCTTTCACGTTGAGGTGCGCGCCTCCTCAGAGGACGCACGCAGCGAGCTGGCCTTTATGCGCAAACATTTTGAAGGTATGCGCCTGGTGGGTAGCAGCCCGCAGGAAGGGGCAGCCCGGGTTCTCGGCTCATTCCAGTTGCACAGCGACAATTTCGGGCGGTTCATGGTGCTGAACCACCATATGTCCAACAGCCAGCTTGGTCGTCTGGTTCAGCGTTTGATGGAGATCGAGACCTATCGCCTGATGTCGTTGCTGGCCTTACCCGTGGCCCGGGAAATCACCCCTTCCCTGAACGACATGGACCAGCAGCTTGCCCGCATCACCCAGTCTCTGGCGGACAACGAGAGCCTGGATGAACAGCAGATTCTGGCCGAACTGACCAACATCGCAGCCCGAATCGAAGCCTACCGTGCCCATACCACCTTCCGGTTCTCGGCGACCCGGGCCTATCACCGGCTGGTGCTGACCCGGCTGGAGGAACTACGGGAAGACGAAGTCTCCGGCCACCTGACCATCACTGAATTCATGACCCGGCGCCTGACCCCGGCGGTAAAAACCTGCGAAGCCGTCAACGAACGCCTGGAAGATCTGTCACGCCGGGTCGACCGGGCCTCTGAAATGATGCGCACCCGGGTTGAGCTGGCCATCCAGAGCCAGAACCAGCAACTGCTCAGTTCCATGGACCGCCGTTCCCGCATCCAGCTGATGATGCAGCATACCGTGGAAGGCTTCTCTGTGGTGGCCATCTCCTATTACCTGATTGGCCTGTTGAAACTTGGGCTGGACGCCCTGAAGGGTACCGGGCTACCGATCAACGAATCACTGGTGACAGCCCTGGCCATACCGGTGGTGATGGTGCTGGTGTTCATCGGCATCCGCATCATCCACCATCGTTTCATCCGCATGGCACGCCGGCAGTAGCGGTTCAGCAGAAGCGCGGATCCCCGGCGAACTGGCGATAGAACTGCTGGGCAGTGCGGCCATTGCGCACGCCCTTGCCGGTGGCAAAGCGCACCGCCTCCAGGTGCAGAGCTTCACGGTCCTGTACCTGGGGAAACAGCAGATCCACCGCCTGCAGATAGACATCCTGCGAAAACGGGTAGAACGACAACTGAAGACCGAACCTGTCGGCCAGCGACACCTGCTCCTCAATAGCCTCGGCCGGATGCAGTTCGCCATCCCGGACTTCGCTTTTGAGGTTGTCGCTCATGAACTCCGGCATCAAGTGGCGCCGATTAGACGTGGCATACACCCGCACATTCTCCGGCGGCAGCTCCAGTGAGCCTTCCAGCACGCTTTTCAGTGCCTTGTACCCGGATTCCCCCACATCGAACGACAGGTCGTCACAATAGATCACAAACCGGAACGGCAGATCGCAGATGTCGTCGACAATTTCAGGCAGATTGACCAGGTCGTCCTTGTCCACCTCGATCATGCGCAAGCCCTGATCGCAATAGCGGTTCAGAAGGGCCTTGATCAGCGAAGATTTGCCCGTCCCCCGCGATCCCCAGAGCAGCGCATTATTGGAGGGCTTACCCGCCAGAAAACGTTCGGTGTTCCTTGCCAACGCCTGCTTCTGGTGGTCGATGCCGGTCAGCGCCGGCCACTGCACCGGGTCCAGCCGGCGAATGGCCCGCAAGCCTGAACGATGCCTCCGCCAGACGGCGGCTGGTGTGTGTTGCCAATCAAACGCCTGTTCTGCCATGGGCTGCGGTTCCTCGTTGAAGATTTCACAAAGTCTGTATGAATTCTGGCCAGCTATGGCTGTCAGAGGTTACGATTTGCAACTACACTGTAGCGGTAAGCAACATAGAAGGTTCATTTTGACATTCCCCACGTTTTCAACGCTACAGCGCCCGATCTTAGTCGTCTCCCGGCTATCTTTCATGGCTCTGCTATTGTCGTTGGTTGTTGCCGGGCTCGCCCAGGCAGAGTCCCCTGAGGACAGGCCTCCGGTGATTACCATCGGCGTAGTCGCCGACAACGAGCCATACACTTTTTTCGAAGGGCGCACTCCAACGGGATTTTCCATTGACGTCCTGCGAGAAGTCGCTCGTAACGCCAACCTGACCTTCGATTTCCGGGCCGGCAGCTGGCCAGACATTTACGCGGCATTCCTGCGGGGCGATCTGGACGCCATTGATGGTATTTCCTGGCGCCCGGAGCGGGCTGAAAAGATCCTGTTTACCGAACCCTACCATTTTCGCGAAGTCTACCTGATGCGCGACAGCGCTCGTTACCTGCCCCCAATCCAGAAACTGAAGGACCTGGCAGGCCTGAAAATCGGGGTGGTGGAGAACATATACTACCTGGATCGGCTGCAGGAAGAAGACCTCACCATAGAGACCTACGACACCCTGCCCAGCCTGGTGCGGGCCCTGGCCTTTGGCTGGGTGGATGTAGCCGTTGGCCCACGCCTGACCATGGAGTACCTGGCCAACCAGGCCGGCTTCCGTTTTCTGGAGATGGCCGGGCCCGCACCTCTGAACCAGTTATCGCGGGAAGACTTTCGAATTGGCGTCAGAGTTGGCGACCGGCTACTCCTCGACCGCTTACAGGCCGGGCTGGATGCCATTCCGACAAACCGTCTGAGTAATCTGCGCGAACGCTGGCAGGAGTTCGGTGGCTATTCTTCAGAACAATCCGCCAGGCTGCCTTTAAGTTCCGAACAACTACGGTTCCTGGCCAGCCTCGGGCCGGTTCGAGTTGGTTTCATGGACGATTATGCTCCGTTCAGCTTTACCGATGGCGGCCGAACCCTGGGACTGAGCGTGGACGTTATGGATCGTCTGGCCGACCTTACCGGCCTGCAGATCATTCCGGTACGCGGCCAGTGGGACGAGCTGATTCCAATGCTGCAGAACGGCGATATCGATATCATGGCAAACATGTCCTATCGCCCGGAACGGGAAGCCTTTGCCCGTTTCACCGAGCCCTATCACACTATCCCCAATGTCATATTTACCCGCAGTGACAGCCTGAACTACACCCGGCTGGAAGACCTGAGAAACTACCGCCTGGCCATCGGTGCCGGCATCTATTACGAAGAGGCCGTCAAAGAGATTCTGGGCACAAAAAATCTGCTCACCTTCAGCACCCAGGAGCCTATGTTCCACGCCTTGGCGAAGGGCGACGTGGATGTAGTGATCAATGCCCTGCATTCGGGCAATTACTGGATACATGAACTTGGCATCAGCGGCGTGCGTATTGCCGGCGAACTGGTACTTCCCGGTTTTACCGGAGAGGATCTGCGCTTCGGCATCCGACCGACCCTGTCGCCCCTGGCGGATATCCTGAATCAGGCTCTGGCGTCGATCTCACCCACCGAGCAGAGAACCATCGAAACCCGCTGGCTCGGCGCCACGGCCCGCCGGGCTGACCAGTCAGGTGGCCGAATTGAGTGGAATGAAACGGAAGCCGACTGGCTGCAACAGCATAATCGCAGAGTCCGTATTTGTGTCGATCCAGACTGGAGCCCGCTGGAAGCCGTCGAGAATGGCCAGCATGTTGGACTCTCAGCCCAGGTACTGGAGCTGTTCCGGGAACGGGGTGACCTCAATTTCCAACTGGTGCCAACCGACAGCTGGCGGGAATCCATTGACGCCGCCCGCGACCGCCGCTGTGACATGTTCCCTATGGCTATGGAAACCCCGGAACGCACCAGCTATATGAGCTTCACCACACCCTACCTTGAAGTGCCTAATGTCATCATGGGGCGCATTGAGGCACCGTTTATCGAACGGCTGAGTGATATGGGCGACAGGCCCGTTGGCGTGGTCGACGGCTACGCGTTTGCCGAGCTCCTCAAGCAACGTTACCCCTCGCTGCAGCTCGTTCCGGTTGGCTCCGAGCAAGAAGGGTTACGGCAGTTGCAAAACGGCAAACTGGCCGGCTACATCACCACGCTGGCGACCGCCAGTTATTACATGCAGTCACTCGGCCTGGCCGACCTGAAAGTGATCGGCCGGGTTCCTGCCGACTGGTCTCTGGCCATTGCTACTCGAAATGACGAGCCTATACTGCACAACATCATGCAGCGGCTGGTTTCCAGCCTCACTCGAGAGGAGAGGGAAAACCTGGAGAGTACCTGGCGTAATCTCCGGATTGAGGAACGGGTTGATTACACCCGTTTCTGGCAGATTCTGATTGCCGGCCTTGTGATAACGGCTCTGCTGGTGTACTGGAATCGCAAGCTCGGCCGCCTGAACCGGGAGCTGGCCGAGGCCAACGAAGCATTATCACGGCTGAGCGTAACCGACAATCTCACTCAACTGGGTAATCGCAGCTATTTCGACCGCGAGTTTCCCCGCAGCTTCCAGTGGTGCCAGCGCCATAAAACCGGATTCGCGGTGGCCATGGTGGATGCCGACCACTTCAAGAAAATCAACGACACCTGGGGCCATGAAGCCGGTGACCAGTGCCTTCAGGCACTGGCTGATGTGATGCGGGAGCACTTCCGCCGGGAAACCGACCGGTTGTCGCGTTTTGGTGGTGAGGAATTCATAATTTTCACCAGTTACGAAGACGCATCCGATATCATGGACCGACTGGAACGTTTCCGGACAGCGGTTGCCAACCGGCAGTGCGATACCTGCCAGGGTAGCCCGATCGAGCTGACGGTCAGTATTGGCCTCGCCTATGGCGTGCCCGAGCCGACCGGCTCACCGGCAGAGTATCTGAGGCAGGCCGATCAGGCGCTCTACGCCGCCAAGGGCAATGGTCGAAACCGCCTGGAAGCAAGACAGACCGGACGCAAGACATAAGGAACAGGAGCAGAACATGGCACGTATCTATAACGACAATTCCCTTTCCATCGGCAACACACCGCTGGTGAAGCTGAACCGGGTAAACGATGGCGCAACGATCTGGGCCAAGATCGAAGGCCGGAACCCGGCATACTCGGTCAAATGCCGGATTGGTTCCGCCATGATCTGGGATGCCGAAAAACGCGGTACCCTGAAACCCGGCATGACTATTGTCGAGCCCACCAGTGGTAACACTGGCATTGCCCTGGCCTATGTTGCCGCTGCCCGCGGTTACAAGCTGATTCTTACCATGCCGGCCTCCATGAGCCTGGAGCGGCGTAAGGTTCTCAAGGCCCTGGGAGCCGAACTGGTACTCACCGAACCCGCCAAGGGTATGCCGGGCGCCATCGCCAAGGCCGAGGAGATTTTTGCCTCCGACCCGGACAACCACTTCCTGCCGCAGCAATTCCAGAATCCCGCTAACCCGAAGATTCACGAGGACACCACCGGCCCGGAAATCTGGGACGATACCGACGGTGAAGTGGATATCTTTGTTGCCGGCGTTGGTACCGGCGGCACGCTGACCGGCGTATCCCGATACATCAAGCAAACCCGGGGCAAAGCGATTACCACCGTGGCGGTGGAGCCGGCGGATTCACCGGTCATTGCCCAGACACTGCGGGGCGACGAGATTAAACCCTCCCCCCACAAGATTCAGGGTCTCGGGGCCGGCTTTGTACCCAAGAACCTCGACCTTGACCTGGTCGATCAGGTAGAGGCCGTGTCCAACGAGGACGCCATGGCCATGGCCCATCGCCTGATGCGGGAAGAAGGCATTCTGTGCGGCATTTCCTGCGGCGCTGCGGTGGTGGCCGCGATTCGGGTCAGCAAACAGCCGGAACACCAGGGCAAAAACATTGTGGTGGTATTGCCGGATTCGGCCGAGCGTTACCTCTCGTCGGCCCTGTTTGCCGATACCTTTGGCGAGCTTGAGAACCAGCAGTAATTCTCACCGTGCCTGAATCGGGTAGGGTCCGGGGTCACCCCCGGAGCCCTCCCACACCACCGGGCATACGGTTCCGTACCACGGCGGTTCACGAAGAACGGCTAAGCCC